>JAKSRX010000001.1 GCA_024403365.1 Acetatifactor sp.
ACTGATATACTTCCTTCAGAAGTTCGGTCACTTCATCCTTCTGCTGCTGGTCCATGGTAGTGGGGGAAGTGATGCCGTATCCGATCTCTTTGGATACCTCGATGCTCTCCTCCACCTTGGATTCCTCACTGCTTTCCGCAGGCTTTTCGATATTCACGGGAATGGCGGTTACTTTGCCAACGCCACTGTCACCGTCGCCGCAGGCGGTAAGGAGCAAGCTCATTCCCACCATGCCGGCCAATAAAACATTGATCGATTTATTTTTCACCTTATTCTCCTCACTCTTCATTGCTCTTCTGTTCAGAGTTACCGGACTCTTCAGAGTTTTCTTGGTCTCCGGATGATTTCTGTTCTTCCGTTTCTTTCTTGGCTTCTTCCAATGCATCTGCATCCTGCTTCAACTGTACCAGGAAATTATATGCAGAACTGCCCTCCTGATAGAGTCCCATCTGCAAGAATCGGTCAGCCAACTGATAGATGTTACGTGCCACTGCGGGGCCATATAAAGTAACATCCTTGCCTTCCTTTTCCAGAATAATATAGCCTCTGAAAGCCAGATCTGTCTTATAATAACTAGCAGGAAGTCCCACCAGAACCGATACAAAATGATAACGGTTATTTACAGTCTCAAATACCAGATCTGTCAGATTTCCGGCTGCATCTTTGCCATATACCATACCGCTTTGCACGTTGTTTCCGCCCTTGATCATGGGTGCTTTAGCGCGCAGCGAATCTTCCATTACCAGAGTACCATATTCTTTCAGTTTGTAACCGGAGGCACCGCTTTCGCTAGTTAGCTGTCCTCTGAGATCTACATCGATTCCTGTGAAGAAACGGATACCGCTTCTTCCGGTAATTCGGATAGAGAAGCCTTCATAGCTCAGCAGATCCTCCAATTCCGGCTCCGCAGTCACGGTATAGGCATTATTCTCATACTTCAGGCTCCACACATACATACCGGTAGGTACATTGGAAGCATTGTATTTGTACATTACCACGGTCTTCGCTTCCTTGTCGGGAGCTGTCACAGTGATCTTGCCTTCCGCAGCTTTTCCGGTGTACTCCACGCCATCCAGCCAAAGAGAGGTCTCACCATATCCCTGGGGAATGGTCACCTGAATATCCAGACTCTCTACAGGCGGCTCGGGTGTCTCGGGCTTCGGCTCACCACAGGCTTCCGCGGGCATATTTTCATACACGGGGATCTTGAATACAAAGGTGCTCTCCAGCGCCCCGGCACTCTCATACAGCTTGTAGATCTTCGCGCCCTCTGTGGTAGGTGCGGAAATGTTCTGCATGTACTGATGGGTATACAGCGCGTAAGCGCCGTTGGGATTCACATTGAATTTCTGCAGGTACAGGGTATCCTGCCCCTTCTTGATGTAACCGGAGGAAATAAAGTCCGCGCCGCCTAAGATCGCAGCGTAAGGATTATTCCAACCATGCTCCTTTGCATAGGTAAGACCCTTTCGGATCACCTCCGCATTGGTAGTACCGGTAGCATTGATATTGAAATAGTTATAATAGCCTTCAAATCCGGGATAAGTTCCGGAGATCAGAGGGGAAGTTCCGGCTCCCTGCTCCTGCATAACTCTGGCTGCCAGATGGAAGGGGCTTACCTCTCGTCCTTCCTCCTTGCCGATGTAATAAAACATCTGGGCATAGGTCAGTGCAAGGCCCGGTGCAGGCTTCGTGCTGGTCATGAAAGTATTTGCCAGGATCTTATCCAAAGCCTCCAGGGTATGATTCTCCGCATTGTAGGTCAGCTGTTCAAACTGGAAGATATTCTCTTCTGTCAGACCGTTTCTGGGATCCACATACTTTTTAACTGCAGGTTCGGTAGCATAATACCAGTTGCCGGAATCATACAACTCGCCCTTTGCCCAATCGGGGAAGGTCTTGTACACCAGGCTTCTGGAGCTCTTCATTTCACCGGCGATCACATCGTTCCACTGCAGAGTAGTATTCATTTTGACGAAGGTCCAGGTCGGATGCTTTTCCTTCAAGGCAGTCAGTGCCCCGCGGTAACTCTCCGGGAACTGCTCAATGTCCACATAAGTCTTCGGTCCCTCTGCCTCTTCGCCCAAGGCAAAGGTGGTGAAGCTCATATTCAGGCCGTACATCGCTTCCCACTCCAGGAATCTGCTGTCAGCCACGGCCAGATGATCTCTGTCAACGTAACCTTCGTACTGCTCTCCGTTGTATTCCAGTGCCACCTTCATCCAGAAGACTGCATCGTCATCCAGATAGAAGTCCTTGATCAGGACCTGCTGACCACTGAGGACTGTTACTGCTGCCTCGCTGTCATAGCCGGGCTCTTTCAGTACGGGATAGGAATCCGCCAGATAGACCAGTGCCATGATATCTCGCTCTTCTGCGATGGCTGTCAGGGCATCCCCTGCTTCCTCCAGGTATTCCCCGTAAAACTCATAAGATTCCTCGGAACACCTTGCTGCCATGGCAGTCATGGAATTCATTCCCACATTTGACAGTGCCAGTGCCGCCGTCAAAATCATGATCTGTATTTTTTTCCAAATTCTATTCTTCATAGGTACCCTTTCTCTGAGATATTTCAGTGTAAGCGTATCATATTTTTCTGTTTAAAAGAGAATCCAAATTCTTCCTAACCCCGTCCCTTCGCCTTCTGCAGCAGCGCATGGACCTGTCTGAGGCCCTTGGGCGCTATGGCGAAAAGAGTATGATAGATCTTGTTTTTCTTAGTCAGAATGGGGTTTCTCATAGCCTTTCCCCAATTGGAACGCATATAGGAAACAATGTCGCGATACATTTGATTGCTTCCCGTCATCTGCAGGATAGGAATATGCAGAAGATAATCCAATCTCTGGAAAATACCGAAGCGGAAGGCAATGTCGGAAAGTTCCGGGTAGGAATTTCGTACCATTTCGGCCACCATATCCGCATTCACTACATTGTCGGTATATACTCTGGAGAACTCGTTCTTACTTTCTTTTCTGGAGTTGCTGCCCACGCGGTAGAACACGTGGTAAGTATGTCCGGGCAGGGATGCTACGGCGCCGCTGTGCTCCAGCATCTGCACCAGGAGATGAAAGTCCTCATTCAATACACCCACAGGGAAACTGTTACCCTCGCCTGCATTCTCAAGACTGTCACGAAAAAACAGATCTCTTGCCACCAGCTTCGTGCAGAAGGAGCAATCTCCTCTGTGCATCAAAAGTTCTTTCAAGAAATCCTTCGCCGAAATACATTCCTCGGTCTCGGGCGGGATACTGATATCCGGCAAAACCTCTCCCTCGGGAGTGATCTCGTCTCTGCCTACCTGGGCGATCTTCACCCCATAGGTCTCTATCGCCCGATGGAGTCTTTCATACATGTCCGGATCTACATAGTCATCACTGTCCACAAAGCCCAGATAATCTCCTGTGGCAGACAGGATTCCTAAGTTTCTTGCAGAGGAAGAGCCGCCGTTGGGCTTATGGATCACACGGATCCTGGCATCTCCTTCCGCCAGTCTGTCGCAGAGTTCCCCGCTTCCGTCGGTGGAACCGTCATCCACCAGCAGGATCTCCAATTCGGGATAGGTCTGCGCCTGCAAACTTTCCACGCACTTGGGCAGATATGCTTTTGTATTATATACCGGTACGATCACTGTGATCTTGTCCAAGTCGCGCTCCTTTCGCCGAATCGGCTTACTTTTTTATCATCAGTTCTTTTTCATCAGATAGGAAAACATTTTCCGCTCTCCGATCACCTTGGCAGGGCTGCAGGGGCCTTCGCTCCAGGCAGCGTCTCCCTCTGTTACTTCGCAGCTTTGGGGCTGTAAAAATCCGAGCTTCAGGCAGAGTTTCAAAAGTCTGTCCGCAGCATTTTCCGCATTCCAAAGTCCGGTGATGCGTCCGTATGCTGTTTCTCCCAACTGTCTGGTGAATGCCTGATTTTCCACCAGTCTTGCAACTATATCAAACAAAGCCTGATCTTCTTTGTCTCGATAGATCATGCCGCATTTTTCATGTTCCAACAGGTAAGGCACCGCCCCCACCATGTGGTTTCCCACCACGGCGCAACCGCTGTTCATAGCCTCATTGACCACCGCTCCCCAGCCTTCGCCACGGTCACTGGTCATCAGATAAATATTGCTCTGTTCCATCAACTCCCGCACTTCCGCGGGCTTTTTGAATCCATGGAGGGTAACATATTCCTGGAGTTCACACTGTTTCACCAGTTCCTCCACCACAGGCATCATTTCACCGCCACCCACTACATCCAGGTGGAACTTCAGTCCTCTTCCGCGAAGCTCTGCTGCCACCTTGATGGGCAGTTCCGGATGCTTCCAGTCTATCATTCTGGCTGCCCAAAGGATCTTAGGCACCGCATTTGCAGCCTTTTTCTCCATCAGGGCCTTGATATCATAGGTCTTTGTCTCAGGGAAATATCCCCACACGTACATTTTATTCGGATATGCACGCACGATGGAAAAGTCGGAAGGCACATATGCTCCGGAGCAAAGCAGGATCACCGGATCCTTGCCGTGTCTGGTGTGATCATGATACTTCTTCATCAGACCTCTGGGGGAAACACACTTCCACTGTCCCTCCTTGTAGAGGCGCTCACTGTAACGCACCACCGGCTTTTTCTCTTCCAGACGTTTCTCGATATAGGTCTCATCATCGGTTCCGCCGAACAATACCACCTCCGCGTCAAGGATCAGCTGTCTGCTTCTTTCGGGATCCTCCTGAAACATGCGCAGATAGGGTTTCTCGTTTTCCGCATTCCACCCCATGGCAATACGCTCCTGCTCCACTTCCTCGGTCTGCAGGAACACAAAGCTTCCCTGCAGTCTCTCGTACATGGCATCACAGAAGGGGATCTGATGATGATTCAAATAATTGGATACAAATACAAAACGGATCGTCTCAGTCATTTACCAGGCCTCCGACTGATTTCTATTTTCTGGCTGCGCTGACGATGGCGGTATACACTGCCACGGTCTGTGCATAGTTACGGTCTCTGTCATGATTCCTGCTTGCATGTCCTGCTGCATTCTCACAGTAATACGCCTGCTTCTCCTCGTCATCCCACATGGCAAGGACTGCCTCTGCCAGATGATCGGAGACCTCCTCCAGATCGGTGCAGGTGTCCACACGGTCATAACTGTTTGCAGGGCTTTTACAGCCGGGATAGAGGATACCGTCCTCACCATCGGTGAAGATGCCTGTCACACCGCCCACCTCTGCGCTGACACAGGGCATACCTAAGATCATTGCCTCTCCCAGGGAATTGGGGGAATTCTCGATGGAGGAAGGGCACACGAAGAGATGACTCTTCAGATACTGTTCCTTCATCTGTGCGCCGGTGAGTTTGCCAAGGATCGTCACCTTTCCCTCCAGATGATTCTCACGGATCAACTGACGAAGATACTTGCCGTAAGCGGATATCTTGATCTTATCCTTCAGTGTCTCGTAGTTAACCAGACTGTTTCCGGCCACGAATACCTGCGCATCGGGATACTTCTTTAGGATCTTCGGCATAGCCTTCAACATATAATGGAAACCCTTGATAGGGTAATCGCCCTGACTTAAGAAGATGGAATGGGGGATGCAGTTTGCTCTCTCCCATCGACCTTCGTAAAACATGCTGCGGAGGGTCTCCCGCATCTCGAAATATCTCACACCGGGGTTCCATTCCAGTGCGTAGTGATAATCCCAGGGGGTTCTGCCGCCTACATTTCCCGCCAGCTTCACCGCCTCGATCTCGTAGGCGCCGCGTTTTACATACTTCTCCTGCTGCATAAGCAGGGTATCCTTTTTCAGCCAGTCGCGGAAGGTAACGGATCTTTTCACCTTCTCCTCCAGGTCTGCAAAGTACACGTTGGCGTATACACTGCACAATCCCTGGATGGTGATCAGGATCTGTTTCTTGTTCTCATAGGCACGGCACATTGCCAGCGTATGAGGATACTCCGTGCCGAAGCAGTGGATCATATCCGGATGGAAATCTCCGGTGATCTTCTTCATGCTCTCTTCCAGTCCGGCGTCATAATGCTCGGGATGTACCGTATCCTCCGCAAATCCGTACCCGATGACAGTCTCGTTGTTCACCGTCACAGTTCTTTTCAGGAACTTATGATCCTTGGGAAGAAGTTCGGCGGGTACCGGAAACGCAATGGCCAGATCGATGCCGTTCTCTGCCTTTCTGCGAAGCAGGACTTCAGCCAGACCGGTGATCCAGCCCTCCTTGTTGGAGGCTTCCATATGCAGTTGTTCGGCGATCGCCGGTAACATCACATTACACAACCATAAAACTTTCATGCATTACTCCAAACTAACGGTACAAAAGTTTCTTGAACTTCTGGTACCACTTTCCGAGATAAGGATTCTCCGCCATCCATGTGCGGAGGGGCTGCAGGGTCAGAAGCATCACAGAGCGATACTTGAAAAGCTGTCCCTTGCTCATGTACTGCGCCACGATCTCCTTATGCTCTTTTGCCGACAGGGCACGATTCTCCTTGGTCTCGGAGAAACCACCACCCTCATATTCAGATAAGACGACATCTATATACTTCGGGTTTGCTTTTTTCTCAAAAAAGCACCACAGAAAATGTTCATAGTCCGCGCGGATCTTGTACTCCGTGCGATAGCCCCTCTCTTCGAAAAGGCTTCTGTGGTAAACACAGGCCTGATGACAGGGTACATGACGATAGCAGCCGAAGGCATCCATATGGGGATTGGACTTCACACGACTCCGGCGAAGCATATCACAGACATCACCGTAATAGATCAGTGAACCGGGCTGTTCCTCCACACCCTTCATAAAGGTCTCCAGTGTGGTCGCTTCCGGCAATCGGTCGCCGCAGTTTAGGAAGTAGAAATATTCCCCCTGAGCTGCCTTTGTGGCCTGATTCATACCGTCGTAGATGCCTGTGTCTCCCTGGGAGATCACATGCACCTGTGCGGCCTTGCCCGCATCTGCAGTCTCAAGAAAAGCCTGCAATTCCTGGAGGGAACCATCCGTGGAGCCCGCATCCTTGATCACGATCTCCCAGTCGGTGTATGTTTGCTGAAAAACTGTTTTCACAGTCTCTGTCAATTTGCTGCCGGAATGATAGCAGACAGTAATAATACTTAATTTACGCATCAATACCCTCCGCCTTGATTCGCTTGCCTTCCTTCACTCCCTGCATCAGGAGTCCGTAAGCCTTGTACCAGGGGATCTCCGTGCACATCACCTTGCGCTTGGTGAAGGTGAAACGAAATCCCCAGAGGAAAGCCAGCTTCCCGTACAGGAAATGATAGAGCACGCCTCTGTCAAAAAAGAATTTCTCGTGATAACCGCTAAACCAGGTGGAAGGTCTGGGGATCTCTTCCCCGATCCTCACCGGTGTTTTGTATAATTTCAGTCCGGCGCTCAAGCAGTCTCTGATAAACAGGCTGTCCTCGCCGTTGCTGAATCTGGCGCCGCCGCCAAACAGCAGAGAGTACCGAACGCCTGCTGCCATGAGCTTGTCTCTGCGAAACGCCATGCTGTAAGCAGGATATCTGCCGCAGTTCATCTTACCTACCGGTCCGAAAGAATCGTTCTGATAAGTCTTGCGGGAGGGATCTACATCCACCTGGAACAGCAGTCCGTCTGCTTCCGGATGGGCATCGAACTCCGCCTGGATCTTCTCCGCATAGCCATCCTCGTACACGATGTCCTCATCGCTGAAAACACAGATAGCCTGACCGGATCTCTCCAAAGCCAGGTTTCTGCTGCGTCCTACGCCGCGCTCTTCTCTGTAAACAGCCGTGATGGTTCCGGTGGGCAGATCGAAGGTCTCCTCTCCGGTCTCCCCGCACTGGTCCACGATCACTGCGTGAGAAGCAATATGCATTTTTTCAACCAATTCCCGCACGTTTGCATTCATGCAGGATACCAGTAACTCTACTGCCATACTCGTCCTCTCACCCTTACAGGGAAGTAAAGGTATCCTTGCCCTCCGGTTTGGATGCTTCTTTCTGATCGATCTCGCTCTTCAGAGCCGTTACCTGCTCCGCCTCAACACCTTCGGTGCTGTCAGGCCAGAAGATGACCTTGATGGTGAGCATCATCAGTTTCAGATCCAACCACAGGGAATAATTTTCGATATAAGTCAGGTCAAGCTTCAGCTTGTCGTAAGGTGTGGTGTTATATTTGCCGTACACCTGGGCAAAACCTGCAAGACCGGCCTTCACCTTCATACGGAATGCAAACTCGGGCATCACTTCCATATACTGGGCAATGATCTCGGGACGCTCCGGTCTGGGGCCGATAAAGGACATGTCGCCGCGCAGGATATTTACCAACTGAGGCAGTTCATCGATCCTGCACTTACGGATAAACTTGCCGATGGGCGTGATTCTGTCGTCATTTTTCTGCGCCAGTCTTGCCACACCGTCCTTCTCTGCGTCGGTCCTCATGCTTCGGAATTTCATAATATAGAATTCACGCTGATCCATGGTACATCTCACCTGCTTATAGAGAACAGGTCCTCTGTCGTAAAGTTTGATTGCGATGGCTGTGATCAGCATAAAAGGAGATGCCAGGATCAACAAGATCAGAGAGCAGATGATATCCACAGCTCTCTTGAAAAATCTCTGCTCCATGGAAAGGCTGTATTCTCTGGTGAGCAGCAGGGGGCTGTCGAATACATGCAATTCCTCCGCACCCATCAGGATCACGTCACTGATCTTGGGAAGCAAGTATACGCGGATGCTCTTGCCGTAGCAATACTTTAACAGAGGCTCTCTCTCCACGCCGGAGATATCACCCAGTACCACTGCGCTGCACTCATCTGCCGCATAAGCTTCCTCGATGAATGTACAGATCTTCTCAAAACCTTCCTTGATGTGAATGGTCTTGGTCACTACATACTTATCCGCTCTGCTCTCGAATTTGCTGATCAGGTCAGCCGCAGGTCTGTCGCCGTGTACCAGCAATAGTTTTCTCGGCGGGAACAGGTGTTGATACACCCGGTTGATCACATTGATATATAGCAAAATGATCACCGTCTGTTCTGCCGTCAGCACCAGGAACATTTTCACCACGAACAGTTCATGAGCCATGATAGACAGCTGAATATACAGTATCACGTTGGCCAGGATCGTGGATAACACCTGGGAGAAAACGATCTCCGCATTCTTCTGATAGCCCAGTCGCATACCTCCGTAGGTAGCTGACAGGAAGATCAACATCAATCCGTACAGAGCCAGTTCCGCTATGGTCGCCTTGGACCACAGGTTACGAAGGCCTTCTACCAAACTCAGTCTGAAATAGGTCCACCAGTGGTAACCGAACACGCCGATCTCCATGCCTAAGCAGATACCCACCAGTCCTAAATTGATCACTCTCTTAAAGGTTTCTCTTTTTCTGATCTTAATTCCGTTTGCTCCAATATTCAAAATCGGAACCCTCCAAATCTATATTACTTATCAGCGAAAAAAACATTTCTTTCCGCCCATTGTAGCACACTACACACGTCTCTTCACAGCCCGAAATGCCCAGAAGCAAAAATACCAGGCACTGCGGAAAACATCTAGCTTCTCTGCTTTGCGGTAGAGATTCCAGATACGACGGATCGCTCTGAACTTGTTGGATGACAGAGACTTCGACGGTCTGCGGTAGGTCACCAGATTCTCATCCAGTCCGTAGGCTGCGTAACCTTTTCTCAATATCTTCCACCAGAGAGCGGTATCTTCACTCTCAATGATCGGCATCTCCAGCAGGCTCTTTTCGATCTTCTCTGTATCAAACATGACTGTAGAGGTGAAGATCGTGGTATTTTTCAATGCCTGCTTGTAGGTTAATTTCTCAGGCACATGTACCACCTTGCCGGTACCCACTGCGTTCTCATCTCCGAACTCATAGCCGGTGAAGGCAAAGGCCGCTTCCTTCGACGTCAGGAATGCGATCTCCTTCTCCAGTTTGTCCGGATTCCACAGATCATCCGCATCCAGGTAGGTGATAAATCTTCCCTTTGCCTCAGTCAGAGCTTTATTGCGGGCTCTGGCGGCTCCCAGCTTGTCCGGGCTGGTGATCAGTCGGATCCTGGTCTCCTGTCTCTCACGGATGTAATTTTCGATCACGGATACCGTGGCGTCCTTGCTGGAATCCTCCACCATCAGAAGTTCCCAGTTTTCATAGGTCTGCGCTACCACGCAATCCATAGTGGCTGTGATAAATTTTTCAGCGTTGTATACGGGCATCACGATGCTGACTAACTCGTTCATTCTTGACCCTTTCTGATCTCCTTACCGGATACGGGTAAGCAGGTAATATTTTTCGAAAAGCACTGCCTTCTTCTCATACTCCGTCAGGAATATTTCCAAACTATCTTCTCTGACTTCCATGGGAAGCAGGATGCAGTTCACGCCCCGGTTCACCACCGTTTCCAGACATTCATCGTCGGGAATACGCTCATACCAGGTGGTGTGCTCTATCCAGAAATGCGCCTCCTGCAGATCCTCGGAATATACGTCATATGCATAAGCATTGAGGTGGTTGTCCCACATATTTCTGCCATAGAGCAGTTCTATGCTGCCGTCCAGAGCTCTTGTCTTGGCAAGCACTTCCTCCGGTGCCCACAGTTTCACCGTTTCGTCGGCACAGTTTTCCTTCACGGAAGTAAGAATGGTCTTCACCTCTCCCGTGGTCAGTGCCTTGGGATCCACTGCCTTCTTTCCCAGACCGCTGCTGATGGCCAGGATTCCCAGAAGCATCAGCACCACTGCCGCTTTCACTCTCTTGTCGGAAGTGTATTCCTTCAAATGATCCTCTAAGAAAAGCACTGCCGCAAAAGCACAAAAACAGGTCATGGGCACCATGGTCCAGATCCACTGGTAGTCAAAGAATATGGTCTGATACAGCATCAAGATCGCCGCCATCACCGGGAAAATACACAACACCGCAGCAATGGTTGTATAAAGCAGGAACGTCTGCTGTTTTACTTTCTTTCTCTGGAACAGCAGAAACAGTAACGCTGCCAGAAAAACTCCCGCCAGTTTGCCGGCGGTAATAAATTCTCCCCAACCGTTCCAGGCACTCTTCAGATAACTCATGACGCCACCTCCTTCTTGGAGATCCGTCTCCGAAGGATCAGGTCACAGATAAGAATTCCTGCAGCAGTCAGAAGACACATGCCCAGACCGTACAAAGTCCAGACCAGGCAGGCCTCTGCCAAAATGCAGAGCACGATACCCATATATCTGCGGCGTAACGCCAGTGCGAAAACATAAGGCATCAGGATCAGATTACGAAGGCTGACACCTCGCCAGCCGCTGCTGATCAGGCCGAATCCATCCATGCCGTAGGCATAAGTGCCGGCAAGCAAAAGCAGTACCACTGCCAGAAGAAACAGCGGTCTCCTCTCTCTGCTCTCCGGAAACAGTGTGGTTCCCAGAGTGTAAAAAGCCACAAGGCTCAGCACAAAAACAAAGCAGGGAACGATGGTGTGGATCCAGGTCCAAGGAGTGACCGGCAGGAACTTACAAAAGGCACCGTACAGTGTGGGAAGGCAAAGCACCCTAAGTCTCATAGGCATTCCTGCGGTATAGGCTTCACCGGTCAAAGGATTGACAGAATAAGGAGCATCGGTGGTAAGGAAACTCTGCACCGTCTCCACCGTCATATCTCCGTGTACATCTATGGTCTTGCCGCTGATCAACAGGGCAAACACCCAAAGGCAGACACAGCCGAGGGCTGCCAACAGCCATTTTTCTTTCTTGCTAAGAGGATCGATCGATTTGCGGTCACGACGGGCAACCAATACAGAAAAGGCCAGGCAGCAAAGGAACACCGCTACAGTCCCTCCCAGGGTAAGCGCCGCTGCCAGAGAAAAGGACTTATGCAGGAATACCGCCAGCACATGGGCACACTCCGCGCCGCCGACGGTGGCTATAAAGCCTGTCAGCACGATATCCGAAACAGATAATTTACGAAGCATCCTTTTCTCCTTTCTTCCGCTTCCCGCAAAGGTTATACAAACACCCAGGTCAGGTAAGGCAGGATCATAACATAATCACTTTTTCCCTTGATCAGGAAAATAATAAAATAACAAAGGTACGCAAGTGCGATCAGTCCGCACCAGAGTCTGCGCTTCTTCCTGTCGGAAATACCGGAAAGCACCAGGGGCAGCAGGAAGATCTGTCCCACCACCATGTAGTAGCAGACACGGGTCAGTTCCGGGATATAAGAACCGCAGGAATACAGGATCAAAGCAAACAGGTTCAGGTTAAAGAAGAACCTTGCCTTTGCATTCTCCTGTATCGTCTGCCTGTAATAGAGCAGGCAAAATACCAATACCGCCGCGCACTTGGCGATGTTCACATAGGAAACAGTCCCCACATCATACAGGGCATCCCCCTCGTAGAAGGGATAAAAGCGGAATACCAGGGCACGCACCAGAGGCTTTCCAATAATCAGTCCCACACAGGCCGCGGGAATCAGCCACAGTGTCTTCTTAGACCATTTCAGCACATAAGCCACCAGGTACACAGGGATCACCAGCAGCGCCGTCTTATGGAAGAGGCAGGCTACCCCGATCCAGATCACAAAGGGCACATAATTTTTCTGCAGTACGTACTTCGTGGAATACAGCACGAATCCCAGTGCCACATAATAACGCACGGTACTGAAACTCATGAAATAGAAACCGTTGGCCATGTACAGGAAGAAGGAAAAAACGAACCAGTCCGCGGTATCGTAGATTCCCTTCAGGGAAAAGGCACAGGTCAGAAATGCCACCAATGCAAAGGTGGTCCTATAATTATCCTGACCGAAAAGGTACTGCATCAGGCGCACCAGATACTGAAATCCGATCTCGAAGGAGATCTTTCTGTCTCCGCCTGCGATATACAAAAACTGGGTACGATAGGTCCAGTAATCATTTCCGATACCGATACGAAGAGCGGACAGGGAAAACAGGATACCGAAGATACCCAAAAGCAATATTCTGTTTAACATCACCTGTCTGGTGCTTCCCGATGATCCGGAAAGGCAGGCATTGCGACCGTAGGCGCTATTGATGAAATAGGCCATGGCGACTACCAATGCCGTCACAAAAAGATACAAAACCATACCGATTCCCAAACTTTCAAAAGTTACTTACCGTAATACTGTCTGATCAGCTTCTCGTTCTCATCCACCAGCACTGCGGCACTTACCGTGATCTGCTGTCTCTTAAGCTGCTCTAAGGTCCTCTCCACTCTGCGTCCGTTGTGATTGCCGGCTTTCACCACCAAAACCACGGTGTCAAAGTTTCTGAGTTTATCATACTCTGCATCCGTAAAGGCTTCGTCCAGCACATGTCCGAATACTTTCATCTCTGCCTTTGTTTTAAGCAGACCCTCGGGGATCGTCATATTCTGTTCCCCGGGAACCAAAGCAATTCTTTGGGCGTCCTTCAGAGCATGTGCGCAGTTATCTGCGAATTCCTTCATGGAAGGAGCACCCAGTGCCAACAAGCCGTAGCGCTTCTCCAGGGTAGAAGGCAGATACAGAGAAGTATCTACACAAAGGAATGCGAAAAGTCCGCACAATCCTGCAAAGAAGCCGATGCATCCGCCTAAGATGCAGGCGTTTTTCAGGCGGAAGTTGGTGTTATCCTTCGCCTCACGAGCCTCTTTCACGATCTGCATTGCCGCAATCTCTTTCTGCTCCTGCGCGAAACCGACTGTAACCTCCTCCAGGGCTGCCGCCAGCTTCAGGGAAAGAGCGGGATCATGGGTGGTACATCTTAAGTACAGGTAACGCACATCGGAATCAATGGTTGCAGCGGTAGAAGCAATGATCTCCTCACGGCTCATGGAAAGCTTCTGTGCCATATTATCCACAAAATAGTCTGTGTGCACCAATTCATTCCAGGTATAGTAGTTGTAATATTCATAAGGGCTGCCGGAACCGTCTTCCGCATAATCGATATAGCAGACAGATTCCGCCTGATAGGTCCTGCCCCCTCCCAAAACCAGTTTGGAGAAGGAATATCCGCCGCCCACAAGCAGTACGCCTGCCAGTGCGGCCAGGATCAATACCCATATTTTCCGATACAGCCTAAGGCCTATCAATCTGTAATCCGCAGGTTCCCCCGCGTATGCACACTCCCACATAATTTGATCCTTTCTTACTTCTGCTTTTTCGTCGCAAAAGTACAGAGAATATATGTCAGATCCACTGCCCAGATGCAATAAACGACTGCGTGGAAATAGGCAAGCACACCTGCCGGCATCACCAGCGCGATGGCAGCCGCCTGTCCCAACAGCACGAAGATCAAAGCAGCCGGACCGGGAACACTCTTTTTCTTTCTGCACAGGAAGTAAAATTCCCGGAAGAAGATACAAACTGCCAGCAGAACCGCAAGCCCCAAGGTCGCTGTCTGCAGGTAAGTCTTTTTCAGAAGCTGCGCCACTTTATTTCGCGCAGCCAGGATCACATCCGCCACGGTATTTCGAAGTCCAAGCTTTTTCCAGGCTTTCACCCCGGGCACACTGTCAAGATCCTCTCTGCCGATATTCCAGGCATCATAGGTCCACTGGGGCACATCGTCCACCCAGACCTTACTCTTCTCCACATAGGGATACTCCACCAGTTTTCCCGCCTGACAGACCATGAAGATCTGAGTCTTAGCATAGATGGGAAGATTGTGAAGAATGATACGATAATATGCTTTCATATAAGCTGCGCCCACTTCCTTGCTGACGCCGCTCTGATTGATGTCGATATAACCTCTCTGCACATTGACTCTGCGGTAACCGTCCATGCCGAAACACTGGATCACAGGAAGAGGTGTTACCCGCTCCAAAGCCTTCAGGTCCTCTGCCGCGCCCTCATAGGAAAGGTTTGCGGAATCCGCATTCAACACATTCTGCAGGGTAGGGAAGGAATTGATGAAGGAATAATCCTTACCGTAATATTTTCCGTCACCCAGTTTCTGGGGAACAGAGATCACCAGGAAAGCCACGATCACTGCCAGAAGATACCATACGGTTTTCTGAACGCCCTGCTTATAACCGAACAATAACAGGCAGGCAAAACCCAGAACCCCTAAGACCACGCCTTCGGTACGCCACACACCCAGGAATCCGCAAAGCAGTGCAATTCCCAGGATCTCTTTTGTACTGCGCAGCTTGCCGTCTACCAGGTCCATCACCGCCAGGGAGGCGAAGAACAGACAGGCCAGGGCATATTGCTCTGTTCTGTAAGCATTGGTCAGAAGATAATAACTATCCGGTACCAGCAGTAAGGTAAATACCAGCCACTTTCCTTTTCCCTGCAATACGGGGCTTTCCTTGATCCTGGTGAACAGATATCCCAGGGTAAACAGGGAAAACAGCCACTGCAGCAGGCAGATGGCAAAAGGATGAGGCAGCACCATCATACAAGCTCCGTAGATCACGCTGGAGTATGCGGAATGCCAATACTCGGGAAAGAATCTGATGGCATAGGAATAGGTGATCAGGTTATCTTCGCTGTAGGTGAAGATGTTTGGCCACAGCAGGCCAAGCACTAACGCTCCCACCAGGAAAATACCTGCGAAGATCTTCAGATCTCTATCGGCTTTCAAGTGCTTCTTCACATAGAAGATCAGCTTCCAGAAAAGGCAGATAAACAGGATCGCGAAGGCCTTGGTCAGCACATATCCCATCACTCTCTCGGCGGTATCCCCGAATCCCTGCTGTAAGGGAACGGCAGCCACCACATCCCTGTCTAAGGTGAAGTGAAAGAGAGCTCGCTCGTACAGGAAAGACAAGAGAACATGAAGTATCGGCAAAATCATTTCAAGAGATATTTTTCTGTTTCTCATGCTTTCTCCTTCCCTGCGGCCGGCATAGGGACATACCTAGCGCAATTTTAACTATCACTATATTGTACCATACCCTTCCCTCACATACAAGCAAAAGAGGTCGGCATCATCGCCGACCTCTTCTATCGTTCTTCCATTATTTTGACTTGATATCCAATCTGATCTTATCCGCTATTCGCGCTATGTACTCACTGTTGGTGGGCCGCATCCTTCCGGATGCCGCAGAATATCCGAACATCTTCTCAAAAGTCTCCGTATTCCCTCGTAACCAGGAAACTTCGATGGCGTTTCGAATCGCTCTTTCCACCTTCTGATCTGTTGTCTTGAAGTGTTTTGCAATGGTAGGATACAGCAGCTTCGTCACACTGCTGACCACCTCCATATCCTTGCCTGAAAGCATGATCGCATCCCTCAGATAATGATACCCTTTCAGGTGTGCGGGCACCCCGATATCCAACATGATCTCGGTCACATACCGCTCCAGTTCCCAATCATTGACAGCACTTATTTCCACAAGAATCTCCCCCTCCCTGTCGATAAACAATTTGTTTTTCCGAAGAACAGGATAATTCTAGCATAGCTGTCGTTTCTTGTGAATATTTTGAGCCGCTAAGAAACCGTTAAGACTTGCCTTACAGCTCCTCTCTCACAACATAGATCGGGCGGTGCTTGACCTCCATATAGGTCTTAGCCAGGTACTGTCCCAGAATACCGGTGCAGAAGAACTGCACGCCGCTAAGAAACAGCATAATACATACCAGGGAAGGCCATCCGGATACGGGATCGCCGAAGCTCAACTTTCTCACTACTACAAAGATCATCATGAGGAATGCCAGGATGCAGAACAAAACGCCTGCCACGGAGGCGATCATCAAAGGCACGGTGGAAAAGGCGGTGATTCCGTCCAGGGAGTAGATAAACAGTTTCCAGAAGTTCCACTTGGTCTCGCCTCTGGCTCTCTCTACATTCTCAAATTCCACCCACTTGGTCTTGAAGCCTACCCAGCCGAAGATACCCTTGGTGAAACGGTTGTATTCTCTCATGGAAAGAATGGCATTGACCATATTTCTGGTCATCAGACGGTAATCTCTTGCGCCATCCATCATCTCTGTCTTGGAGATCTTCTTCATCAGTTTGTAGAACTTTCTGGCGAAGAAGCTTCTGATGGGAGGCTCTCCCTTTCTGGTGACTCTTCTGGTTGCCACGGAGTCATAGCCTTCCTTGATGTAGCCGAACATTTCCGGCAAAAGGGAAGGGGGATCCTGCAGATCCACGTCCATGATCACCACATAGTCGCCCTTGGCATGCTCTAAGCCGGCAAACATGGCGGATTCCTTACCGAAATTTCTGGAGAAGGAGATCAGTCTGACTTCCTCATGGGCACTTTTCAGCTTCTTCACTTCTTCCACGGTGCGGTCTATGGAACCGTCATCGATATACAGCACCTCTACCTGAAGGTCATTTGCTTCAAAGTAAGGGCGATTTTTCATCAATTCTTCAAAAAAGAGCGCTACGCTCTCCTCCTCGTTATAGCAAGGAACGATCACACTCAAAAGACTCATGTGCTTCTCCTTTCAAAAGAAAAGCCCATCTTTCGAAGATGGGCCTTGCGCTTGATTATTCACCTAATCCATTCTCGACTGCCTGTACCAGAGTTGCCAGAGCATCCTGCTCATCCTCTCCTTCACAGACGAAGGTAATTTCATCTCCGCACTTTACACATGCTCCCAAAACACTCAGAACGCTCTTTGCATTAGCGGTATTATCTCTATATGTGAAAGTGATCAATGATTTGAACTGCATAGCCTCTTTACACAGGATTCCTGCGGGTCGAAGATGCAAGCCGGTAGGATTCTTAATCACAACCTTTTGACTAACCATTTTGCAATCCCTCCAATTCTGACGCTCCCCATTGCGTCTTTACAAATAATATAGCACGGTTGTAAAAATATCACAACAATTTTTTAAGGTGCCTGGTCCTCTTTGACAAAATTCACCAATATGGATACATCATTCATCTTTTCGACCTTAGAAGGCAGGCTGAAAGTTACCGGCACATGATAGGTCTGGTCGGTGAGTTCCTTGATACCTGCACTGCGCATCCATGCACTGAAGTCCACGGTGCCGCGGATATCGTTCTGAACTTCTGTCACATCTGCATCCAATCCTGCAATCCGCAGAATGTAAGGATCATGATCTGCCAGCTCTGCTTTGTATCCTGCAGGAGCATTTACCAGAGTCAGTTTCTCCACCTTTACTTCACAAGCCTTCTCAACCTTGGGCTCGATGTAAGCAACGATGGTGACATCACCCTTGTAGCTGCTGTTGGCGGGGCGTACGTTACGGGTATTCAGGAATTCCTTAATGTTAACGGTACGCACCATGTTCTCTTCCAGTCCGGTCATATCCAGTTTGTCTCCGGAGATCTGGATGTTGTCGATGGTCTTCAGAATTGCTTCTGTGCCTGCAATGGTGACCTTCTCGGGATTACACTTGGTCTCGCCGGTGGCAAGGTATCCTTCCGCCGGGGTACCGGTAACGGTATACACGATAGGCACATCCTTCACTGCCAGTATCTCTACCGTCATCAGGACATTGGATACATTCCTCTCAACACGAGGCAGTTCCAGAGGCTGTCCGTTCACATCATAGAAAACAGGCTCGATATTCATGGACATCTGGGTAGTAGCACCCTCTACGTTCATGGTAACGGATGCATAACTGATCCTCTCGATATCGGATCTTGGTCCGGTGACCTTCATCATGTTCTGGTCCAGACCTGTGCTGATGATCTTGTGGTTCTCTGCCGGTGTACCGGTAACGTTATAAAGGACACGAATAGAAGTACTCTGCAGTTCCTCCACATTCAAAGTAACAAATTCACGGTCTCCGCGGATACTCTGTACCTGCTCCACCTCGGAATTTCTGATCTGAAAATCGATGGGAATGGTATTGATCTCCGTAAGCTTGCTCACGTCCGCAATGGCAACGATATCGGATGCTCGAAGTTTACCGGACATGCTCTTGGGAATACGCACTCTGACGGTTACCAGATTGGAATTATCAGCCACTTCAAAAAACTTATTCTGTTGTTCTAAAAGCTCTGTATTGATCAGTTCTACCGGAACATTGTAGTAGGTTCTTGTCTCCTGAGGGTCATTGATCAGGGAAACAAAAAACCAAAGCAAAACCGCCAGGAAGAACGAGATCGCTTTCAAGCCCAGATTATTGGTTATCTTCTTTTTCATTCTTTGATTTTCCTATTCCCTTAAAGATTGAGCGTTTCTTGGCCTGTTTTGCCTCTTCCTCCGCATCCTTCTGCTTGTTCAGGATCTGTTCCAGACGCAGTCTCAGGATCTTGGCCTCGATATTGCGGCTCAGTTTTCCTTCGTATGCCACGCTGACGGCACCGGTCTCCTCGGATACGATGATGGTAAAGGAGTCTGTCTCCTCGGAAATACCCACCGCCGCACGATGTCTGGTGCCCAGCTCCTTGCTGATGGACAGGTTCTTGGAAACCGGAAGCAGACAGGTGGCTGCCGCAACACGGTTACCTCTGATCAACACCGCACCGTCATGGAGTGGTGTGTTATGTTCGAAAATATTGATCAACAGCTGTCTGGTAACGACACCGTCGACCTCGATACCGGTACTTTCTACCTGTTTCAGGGATTCGTTCTGCTCGATCACGATCAGGGCACCGGTCTTCACCCGACCCATATCGTAACAAGCACTTACGATCTCATTCACGGTGGTCTCGGAGAGCAGTTCCTTCTCCTTTGCGGAGTCTGTGAACATGCCGCCCGGGAAGAAGTTCTTCTTACCCAGTTCCTCCAGCGCGTGTCGCAGTTCCGGCTGCATTACCACGATGATGGCAATGGTTGCAAAGCTGAGCAGGTTCTTGGCCAGCCACTTGATGGTCTCCATCTGCAGGAAGTAGACAAGGGCCACAAAAAGGCCAATGACAATAAGGCCTTTCAGCAACTGCCAGGCCCTGGTTGTCTTCATCCATACAAGAATGACATACACTATGAAAGTAAGCAGGAGAATTTCGAGAACATCTTTTAACTCAATGGTTGCACGATAGATGATAAATTCCCGAACTAATCCGTTGATAGATTCCAAAAACTGCATCTTACTTCTCGCTTTACAATATAATTACTTTATGATTCTTCATCCTCGGAATACTCTTCTTCGTATCCCTCGTAGTCTTCATATTCGCCGTCCTCGGCATACTCACCGTCTCCGGCGTAATCGCCTTCTGCGTACTCGCCGCCTTCAGCATATTCGCCCTCAGCGACATACTCGCCGCCCTCAGCATACTCGCCATCGGCTGCGTAATCGCCCTCGGCATATTCACCTTCGTAACCGTACTCATCTCCGGCGTAACCTTCCATATCGGTGCTGCCGATGGTAACGCTTCTGCCACGTCTGTCGGAACCCTTGCCGCGTCTGCCGCCGGTGTACTCGGTCTCCACATCTCGACCGCGTCCGTCTCTGGTGGTATTGATGGTCTTTACCGTCTTGGTGGGAGCGGCAACCGTCATCTTGGGAACCGCCTTCACATAATAATAATACTCGTCATCCTCGAACTGTACCTTCTCGGTTCTGCTGTAATCCACGCAGAAACGGAAGAACTCAATGATCTTGGCGATCACAAGTGCAAGCAAAGTACCCAGGATCACTCCGCCAACGGAGATATCCAGATCCAGCACATAGTCACCTACCAGGATCACCACGATATTCAATACTGCACCGGCACCCATAGCGATGGACCATGCATAATCTACGGAAAGTCTGCGAAGCAGATATACTCCCAGGATCGTAAATGCAAAGGCTGCACAGATCACCACTGTAGTCTTGGATCCCACCAGCGCATCTACCAGGTAACGAACCTTTCCCAGAGTATCCTCACCCATGGTCATCAGATTGGAGTAACTGCCAAGCACTGCGCTCAGTGCATAATATACTACCACGCCGCTGCATGCGGAAACGATGGCTGCGGGAGTCAGCAGAAGACCTGCAGCGATGGGTACCACATAAGGGATCTTCATCACGAAGAGGATAGGGGTAAGTACCACCAGCAGGGATTCCTTCGGGCTGAATCGGAACACCAGCAGGAACAGGATCAGATACAGGCAAAGCACGATCAATGCCGCTTCCTTTGCCATGGCATAGGTATGGAGCAAACTGAATACAGCTCCAAAGAACACGATACAGCCGTTGGGAAGGAAGGAGCACAGAAGTGCTGCGATCAATACAACGGGAAGTCTGTCGATTTTAGCCATGTAACTCATTTTGCTGTTGATCACCTGGAGCACGATAAATGCCACCAGGAATTTCACTACAGGCAGAATGTAGATCTCAAATCTGCTGTAGAACTGTTTGATTCTCTCTCTCACTTCTAATAATGCTGTCATCTGCGTCCTTTTCCTCCGCCTCTCTTGCCGGACTTTCCGGTGCTCTCACCGTCAACTCCGTAAAGTGAATTCAGCTTCTTTAAATTCTGATAATAAGCCTTTAGATTCTTTCTTGCCTTCAGGTACCGATAGGTGCAGAACACATAGGTCAGTATCACATATGCAGCCACCGTGATGACATAGTATTTCAAAACAGACTTTGCAAGGACCACAAGATCGATCTTGTACAGATCCTGCATGAATACTTCAAAATTGTAGAGAACGTATAATCCGAACACGATCAGGTAAGCGATCGTTGCGCAAACAAACGCTTTCAATATATTGATAGTCAGATAATCACTTCTGAAATAATTACCGATGGCAACGTTTTTCTTGCCTTCTCCCTGCTCGTACGCAGCCAGACGAGTCATCAGAATGACTCTCTTCTCATTCAGCATACAATACCTCCTATCCCGTTATACACCGGCACCGCAGGCCAGAGAGAGAAAGTATACTTCCCTCGCGCCGGCTGCTTTCAAAACACCGGCCGCCTCGTCTATCGTGGCACCTGTTGTATAAATATCGTCGATAAGTATAGTTACTCCTAATTTTACATCATTTTGTCTGATAATAAAAGCATTTTTCAAATTATTTTGGCGTTCTTGCCGAGATAAACGCTTCAAAGGTCTCGTATTTCTGCTTCGAAGCAGCAGGTCGGAATACACCGGGATATCCATTTTCTCGCCGATCCGAAGAGCCAATACCTCCGCCTGATTGTAGCCCCGCTTGTTTTTGCGCTTCGGATGCAGGGGAATGGGGATCAAAGCATCGGGGTTCACACTTTTGATAAATTCTCCCAGATACTCCGCCGCCTGGTCTGCATAAAAGTCTGCATATTCCTGCCGTCCGGAATATTTGAACCGGTACAGCCCGGGAGCCGCAGAGGAATACTCATACAATGCCCGCCCCCTGTCGTAAGTATGACCGGTTCGCTGGCAATCCTCGCACAGACTCATCCCATCCTCCACCTTTTTGCCGCATTTCAGGCACCAGGGCGGAGTGAGAAGCTTCAGTCTCGGTTCACAATGTGCGCAGATCTTGCCCTCGGAGTGCCTCACGATCCCGTCGCACACCGGGCACCGAAGGGGGAAAAGCAGTCTGAGCAGACTGTTCTTCATCTTAGTAATGATCGTCATATAATTCCTTTACTCTCAAAGCCAGCATGGTGTAGCGTCTGTTTTCACTGCTGTTGTCTATCATGCCCCGAACCGTCTCGCTGCTTCCCAGGATCGTCACACAGGACCTCGCTCTGGTGATAGCGGTATACAGGAGGTTCCGGTTGAACAACTGTCTGGGGCCGCTTAAAAGAGGCAGCACCACCGCAGGATACTCACTTCCCTGGGATTTATGGATGGTCACCGCATAGCTTAACTCCAGTTCCTCCAACAGGGTAAAAGGATAGGTGACTCTCCTGTGCTCATCGAATTCCACCACAAGGCTGGAGGCATTCTCATTGATCTCCACGATCTTACCCATGTCGCCGTTGAAGATGCCTGTTCCCTTATCGATGGGGATACCGTACTTGCTGACCACTTCCCACTCCAGCTGGTAGTTGTTCTTGATCTGCATGACCTTGTCACCCTCACGATACAGGTGAACCACGCCGGAGTACTCTTTTTTCTTAGGATCCGGAGGATTCAGATACTGCTGTAAGATGGTATTCAGGCTCTCACATCCCAGGGGGCCCTTACGCATAGGCGTCAGGACCTGGATATCAAAGGGAGATGCCTTCACATATCCCGGCAATTTCTCACGGATCAATTGGATCATATGTTTATATATGACATTGGTGTCATTTCTTTCCAACATAAAGAAATCTTTTGATTTATTATCCAGGGCGATCTGCTCTCCGCGGTTGATCCTGTGGGCATTGACCACGATATCGCTCTCCTGTGCCTGGCGGAAGATCTTTTTTAACTCCACCATAGGGAATTTACCGCAGGCGATCAGGTCTCGCAGTACCTGTCCCGGTCCTACGCTGGGCAGCTGGTTCACGTCCCCCACCAGGATCAGTCTGGTGCCGGGTGTCACAGCCTTGAGAAGTGCCGTGAACAGCTGGATATCCACCATGGACATCTCGTCGATGATGATGACATCCGCCTCCAGAGGATTCTCCTCATTGCGCTCGAATCGCACCTTTCTGGTGGTCTCATCGGAAAGGGCGCTGTTTAGTTCCAACAGACGATGAATGGTCTTCGCTTCATAGCCGGTGGCTTCCGTCATTCGCTTGGCCGCACGTCCCGTGGGCGCTGCCAGCAGAATATCCATGCCCTCCGCCTCAAAATAATGGATGATAACATTGATGGTGGTGGTCTTACCGGTACCGGGTCCGCCGGAAAGGATGAACAGACCGTTTCTGATGCAGGAAAAAACCGCCTCCATCTGCAGGTCATCCAGTTCCATCTCCAGGCTGCGCACCAGTTTCTCCACCCGGCGCTCGATCACCGCAGTCTGAGAGGGCAGATACTCCGCCTCCTCCATAGGAATATTGATATCCAGTAACATTCTGGCGCAGTTCATCTCCGCATAGTAGAAAGATGAGGCAAACACGCCGCCGTTTCGGATCACCACCTTCTTCTCCATGGAAAGGTTGTCCATCTGCACGCGAATGGTCTCACGATCGACACCCAAAAGGGCCTCGGAACGATCTAACAAGGTCTCCATGGGAAGGTAGCAATGACCTTCTCCTACAGCCTGCAGCAGAGTATAGACCACGCCGCTTCGGATACGATAATCGGAGTCCATGTGAATGCCGATCTTCTGGGCGATATCATCCGCCAGTTTGAAACCGATACCGGAGATATCCTCTGCCAGTTTGTAGGGATTCTCCTTCATGATACTGTATAGTTCCATGCCGTAAGCGTCGTAGATCTTCACCGCATAGGTATTGGAGATGCCATACTCCTGCAGGAAGATCATGGCATCCCTTAAGTCCTTCTTTTCCTCCATCTGAATGGCGATCTCACGGGCCTTTTTCTCACTGATGCCCTTGATCTCCGCCAGTCGTTCCGGCTCTTCCTCCATGATGCGGAAGGTATCGTCACCGAACTGCTTCACGATGCGAGCTGCCAGAGCGCAGCCGATACCCTTGATGGCTCCGGAACCCAGATAACGCTGGATCCCCACGCGGTCCTGGGGAACCTGTACCCGATAAGCGGTGAATTTAAACTGCTTGCCGTATACGGGGTGCTCGATATAATCTCCCTCCAGCACCACACTTTCTCCCTGACTTAAGCCCACGCAATTGCCCACGCAGGTGATATCCTCGCCCTCCGCGCTCAGGTTCAGTACCGTATAACCGTTCTCGGTGTTTTGGAAAATGATGTGCTCTACATATCCGCTTACTGTATTCATCCGATTCTCCTAAAAAGAAAGGCTGCCCAAATACACACGGCAGCCCAGGTTACGATTTATATACTTAGTCTCTGTATCCGGAAAGGAATTCCACATAACTTCCGGTACCGATGGCAACAGCGGTCATAGGATCTTCCGCCGTCATGGTGTTGATTCCGGTCTTGGCATAGATCAGATCCTCCAACCCACGCAGCAGGCTTCCGCCGCCGGTGAGCACGATGCCTCTGTCCGCAATGTCCGCTGCCAGTTCGGGGGGAGTCTTCTCCAACACGCTGTGGATGGTCTCAACGATCTGCGCGGTAGCCTCACGAAGGGCCTCCTCTGTCTCCTCGGAAGAAACCTTTACGGTCTTGGGAAGACCGGTCACCAGGTTACGTCCTCTGACATCCATATAATCGGGCTCGGGTCTGGGATAAGCGGAACCGATCTTGATCTTGATATCCTCCGCTGTTCTCTCACCGATCAGAAGATTGTGCTTTTTACGCATATAACGAACGATGGCCTCGTCGAAATCATCGCCTGCGATCTTGATGGACGCACTGACTACCGTGCCACCCAGGGAAATAACCGCGATGTCGGAGGTACCGCCGCCGATATCTACGATCATATTGCCGCAAGGCTTGGAAATGTCGATACCTGCACCGATAGCTGCTGCAATAGGCTCCTCAATGATGGCAACCTCTCTTGCACCTGCCTGATAGGTTGCATCCTCAACTGCCTTCTTCTCAACCTCGGTAACACCGCTGGGAACGCAGACTGCGATACGGGGCTTTCTGAACATTCTTCTGCCCATGGCCTTCTGGATGAAATACTTCATCATCTTCTCGGTCACGGTGTAATCGGAGATAACACCCTGACGCAGGGGGCGAACTGCCACGATATTACCGGGTGTTCTTCCCAGCATCAGACGAGCGTCCTCGCCGATTGCCTTGATCTTGTTGGTATCTCTGTCAAATGCTACTACGGAGGGCTCCTTTAAAACGACGCCCTTACCTCTGATGTATACTAAAATGCTGGCTGTGCCCAAATCTATTCCGATATCTGTACACTGCATAAGTAAAGTCCCCTTTCATTGTGATTGAAAGTTCCCTAAAACAAATAAGTAAAAGAAACGCAATATAATTATATCCGAAAAAAGAATGTTTTCAATGAGTTTAACAAAATATTTATAAATATAATTATTTCTCCAGCATTTTCTTGATATAACGTCCGGTGTAGGATACGGGACTTGCAGCGATCTCCTCAGGGGTACCCTTTGCGATCACGGTGCCACCTCTGTCACCGCCCTCGGGTCCGATGTCGATGATATAGTCCGCGGTCTTGATCACATCCAGGTTGTGTTCGATGACTACCACGGTGTTGCCGCCGTCTGCCAGTCTGTGAAGGATCTCCACCAGCTTATGTACGTCCGCAAAATGCAGACCGGTGGTAGGCTCGTCCAGGATGTAGATGGTCTTGCCGGTGCTTCTCTTGGAAAGCTCTGCTGCCAGTTTGATACGCTGTGCCTCACCGCCGGAAAGAGTGGTGGAAGGCTGGCCCAGCTTCACATAACCGAGACCTACATCGTACAAGGTCTGGATCTTGTTGCGGATGCCGGGTACGTTCTCAAAGAAGGGCAATGCATCCTCCACAGTCATATCCAGTACATCGAAAATGCTCTTACCTTTATATTTTACATCCAGAGTCTCACGGTTGTAACGCTTACCGCCGCAGACTTCACAGGGTACATACACATCGGGAAGGAAATGCATCTCGATCTTGATGATACCGTCACCGCTGCAGGCTTCACAGCGTCCACCCTTTACATTGAAGCTGAAACGACCCTTGGTATAGCCCTTGGTCTTTGCATCCGTAGTGGAAGCAAACAGATCACGGATCTGGTCGAATACGCCGGTGTAGGTAGCGGGGTTGGATCTGGGAGTTCTGCCGATGGGGGACTGGTCGATATCGATGACCTTGTCCAGCTGTTCCAGACCTTCGACACCGCGATGCTTGCCGGGAATACATCTGGCGCGATTCAGGTCTCTGGACAGGTGCTTGAACAGGATCTCGTTCACCAGGGAGCTCTTACCGGAACCGGATACACCGGTGACAACGGTCATTACACCCAGAGGGAACTCTACGTCGATATTTTTCAGGTTGTTCTCCTGGGCACCCAGGACCTTCAGCCAGCCGCTGGGAGTTCTGTGCTTTGCAGGTACGGGGATCTTCAGTTCACCGCTTAAGTATTTGCCGGTGATGGACTCAGGGATCTGCATGATCTCCTCGGCGGTACCGCAGGCAACCACTTCTCCACCGTGGGAGCCGGCGCCGGGACCGATGTCCACAATATAATCAGCTGCAAGCATGGTATCCTCGTCATGCTCTACCACGATCAGGGTATTGCCCAGGTCTCGCAGGCTCTTCAAGGTATTCAACAGCTTGTCATTGTCTCTCTGGTGCAGACCGATACTGGGCTCATCCAGAATGTAGCACACACCTACCAGGCCGGAACCGATCTGAGTCGCCAGACGGATACGCTGGGCCTCGCCGCCGGAAAGAGTAGCTGTGGCTCTGGCAAGGGACAGGTACTCCAGACCTACATCCACCAGGAAACCGGCTCTGGAGCGGATCTCCTTGAGCAGCTGTTTTCCGATAAATTCCTGCTGAGGAGTCAGTGTCATCTCCTTCAAGTACTCATGCAGTTCTCTGATGGAGAGATTGGTGATCTCGTAAATATTCTTGTCGCAGACAGTCACTGCCAGGGATTCCTTCTTCAGACGCATACCCTGACATTCCTTACAGGGCGTGAAACGCATAAAGCTCTCATACTCCTGCTTCATGGTCTCGGAGAAGGTCTCCTTGTATCTTCTGTCGGTGTTGGCGAGCAGGCCTTCGAAGGCGGTGGGATAGATTCCGCTGCCGCGCTGGCCGGTGTAATACACATTTACCTTCTTGCCGCTGGTACCATGGATCAGGATATTCTGGATCTCCTCAGGATAATCCTGAAAAGGTGTATCCAAATTGAAGTTATATTCATCACAAAGAGCGCGAAGCATGGCATTGGTGAAACTCTTGGGGTCCGCGCAGGACTGCCAGCCCATAACGGTGATGGCTCCCTGGTTGATGCTTAAGGTTCTGTCGGGGATCATCAGGTCGATGTCGAACTCCATCTTGTAACCGAGACCGAAACACTCCGGGCATGCACCGAAAGGATTGTTGAAGAAGAAGCTTCTGGGCTCGATCTCACTGATACCGATACCGCAGTCAGGGCAGGAGAAACTCTGGCTGAAGGTCAGAGACGCGCCGCCGATCACATCTGCGATGAGAAGACCCTCGGAAAGAGCCAGTACATTTTCGATGGAATCTGCCAGTCTTCTCTGGATGCCGTCCTTTACCACCAGACGGTCCACGATGATCTCGATATTGTGTTTGATATTCTTATCCAGGGAGATCTCCTCGGAAAGTTCATAGAGGTTGCCGTCGATACGCACACGTACATAACCGCTCTTCTTGGCGCGGTCCAGTACCTTCTCATGCTGACCCTTACGGCCTCTGACTACCGGTGCCAGGAGCTGTAACTTGGTTCCCTCCGGCAAAGCCATGATCTGGTCTACCATCTGGTCCACGGTCTGCTTGGAGATCTCTCTGCCGCAGTTCGGGCAGTGAGGGGTACCGATCCTCGCATAGAGAAGTCGGAAATAGTCATAGATCTCCGTTACGGTTCCCACGGTGGAACGGGGGTTTCTGTTGGTAGACTTCTGGTCGATGGAGATGGCGGGGGAAAGTCCGTCGATCCTCTCCACGTTAGGTTTCTCCATCTGGCCTAAGAACTGTCTTGCGTAGGAGGAAAGAGATTCCATATATCTTCTCTGACCTTCCGCATAGATCGTATCGAAAGCCAGGGAGGACTTACCGGAACCTGACATGCCTGTCAGAACTACCAGCTCGTTTCTGGGAATGTCTACATCTATATTTTTCAGGTTGTGCTCGCAGGCGCCGCGGATCTTGATATACTCGCGGAACGCCTTGCCCCTGGATTGCATTTTCATTGTATCTTCCATACCGGTTTGCCTTTCATTTACTTCTTGTCTATCTCTTCCAGTGATTTCTTCAGTTCGATCATCTTGTCACGAAGCTCTGCAGCAGCCTCGAAATCCAGATCTGCGGCTGCCTTCTTCATCTTCTTCTGTACCTCTGCGATGAGTTTCTCCAGTTCCTTGCGGTTCATGGACTCTGGATCCTTCTCGAACTGCAGCTCCTCCTTGGCGATGACCTTGGAGATACTGATCAGGTCGCGGACCGCCTTCTTGATGGTCTGAGGGGTGATACCGTGCTCATCGTTATATTTCTGCTGGATCTGGCGACGTCTGTTGGTCTCATCCAGTGCGATCCTCATGGAATCGGTGATGGTGTCGGCGTACATGATGACATGGCCTTCCGCATTACGGGCCGCACGACCGATGGTCTGGATCAGGGAGGTGGCACTACGTAAGAATCCTTCCTTGTCCGCATCCAATATCGCTACCAGAGAGATCTCGGGGATATCCAGACCCTCTCGCAGCAGGTTGATACCTACCAGCACATCGAAAACATCCAAGCGCATGTCTCTGATGATCTGGGCACGCTCCAGGGTGTCGATGTCGGAGTGGAGGTAACGCACGCGAATGCCTACTTCCTTCATATAATCGGTAAGATCCTCTGCCATACGCTTGGTCAGAGTGGTGATCAATACCTTGTTATGTTTGTCGATCTCTTTGCGGACTGCGCCGATCAGGTGGTCGATCTGTCCTTCTACGGGGCGAACCTCCACCTCAGGATCCAGAAGGCCGGTGGGTCTGATGATCTGCTCGGTACGCAGAAGTTCATGCTCCTCCTCGTATACAGAAGGAGTAGCGGATACGAACATCATCTGATCGATGTGAGACTCGAACTCATCGAAATTCAAGGGTCTGTTGTCCAGTGCGGAGGGCAGACGGAAGCCATAGTCCACCAGAGTCTGCTTTCTGGAACGGTCTCCGGCATACATACCGCGGATCTGAGGGATGGTCATGTGAGACTCATCGATGATGATCAGGAAATCATCCCGGAAGAAATCCATCAGTGTCAGAGGCGGTGCTCCGGGAGGCAGGAAATTCAGGTGTCGGGAATAGTTCTCGATACCGGAACAGAAACCGGACTCGCGCAGCATCTCCACGTCGAAGTTGGTTCTCTCTGCAATTCTCTGAGCTTCGATCAGCTTGTCCTCTCCCTTAAAGTAGCGGACTCTTTCCTCCAATTCCTTCTCGATATTCTCGCAGGCTAAGTTGATCTTCTCCTGGGATACTACATAGTGAGAAGCCGGGAAGATCGCGATGTGATTCAAAACCGCATGGATCTTGCCGGAGAGGGGCTCCACCTCGGAGATCCTGTCGATCTCGTCACCGAAGAACTCGATTCGAATATAGTAATCGCCGCCGATGGCAGGGTATACTTCCAGCACATCGCCCCGCACACGGAAGCATCCGCGCTGCAGGTCCATATCATTTCTCTGATACTGGATGCTCACCAGATCACGAAGAACGTCATCTCTCTCCCTGGTCATACCGGGGCGCAAAGACACGATCATATCCTGATATTCGTCGGGGCTGCCCAGACCGTAGATACAGGATACACTGGCTACCACGATAACATCTCTTCTCTCGGTCAGGGACGCAGTGGCGGAAAGTCTCAGCTTATCGATCTCGTCATTGACGGAGGAATCCTTGGAGATGTAAGTATCGGAGGAAGGCACATAGGCTTCCGGCTGATAGTAATCATAGTAACTTACGAAATACTCCACCGCATTCTCCGGAAAGAATTCCTTGAACTCACCGTAGAGCTGACCTGCCAGAGTCTTATTATGGGCGATGATCAGGGTAGGCTTGTTCAGCGCCTGAATCACGTTCGCCATGGTGAAGGTCTTACCGGAACCGGTAACACCCAATAATGTCTGAAACTGATTGCCCGCCTTGAAACCTTCCACCAGTTCCGCAATGGCCTGGGGCTGATCTCCCGTGGGCTGATATTCTGAATGTAAAACAAAATGATCCATCTGTTAACCCTTATTTTGACTTGCTTTCGGATCCGATCCCAAAAGCTTCCACAACACAACAATGCAATACATTATACCATATCAAGATATAAAAGGCTAGCAAAATTCGAATGTTTGTTCTGTTTTTCTGGAGTAAAAAAGGACCAATGACCCGGAAATGAGTCATTGATCCTTCTTTTTGATTCGATTTTTAATTGTAAAACTTATTCTTCCGCGTCAATGATATGTATCACATCCTGCAAAACATAGTGAAACGCAGGCGCAGATAATGTTGCATTCTCTTTGAATTCTGTCTGCAGGTTGTAGGTATCCGCAGGATCAAAAGGATCCACGCCTACATAATCGCCGGCGAAAACAGAGATGGTACCTTTTCTGAAGTCCTCGATACATTTGTTGATCTCTTCCTGTGTTCCGGAGGCTGCAATGATGGTATTCAACTCGGTCATCTCTACCCAATCCTGCACGAAGCCCGCTCCGGCATCGGTACCATTGATCTTCACACCATTCGTAAACACAGACTCGATATTCTTACCCTTGAGTACGGCGCCGACTACCGCTGTCATATAAGGTTCCCAGTTGATCCTGCAGCCAACAAGGGAAGAGGTAGGCGCTACGCCAACCATGCTCTGATTGTAGCTGATATTATAGACCGGATGATCTTCTTTCGCTCTTTCACAAGCAACTGCGGGACCGGCGGTATCGGAATGCTGACCGATGATGATACAACCTTCCTCGATCAGCTGCTCTGCATATTTCTTCTCCGTCATGTAATCGCTCCAGGAGTTGGTGTACATGACATCCATGGTAGCTGAGGGACAGTAATTTTTCGCTCCCAGGAAAAATGCGGTATAACCGGAAATAACTTCTGCATATGGGAATGCTGCCACATAGCCAAGTTTGGCTTCCTCTGCGGTGATGATACCCTCGTCGATCATTTCCTGCAGTTTCATACCCGCAACCACACCGGTAATATATCTGCCTTCATAAATATGTCCCATAAAGGTATGATAGTTGGGGATCTTTCTGGCCTCGGCATCCAGTACACCCGTCGCATGGCAGAACCGGATCTCCGGATGCGCCTTCGCGGCTTCCTTCATGCTTTCTCCGTAACCAAAGCTCGCGCCGAAGATGATATCGCACTTTTCATTGATCAGTTCCTGGATCGCCTCATCCTCACTGCCTTCGGCGATATTATATTTCGCAATGTTGATCACATTGTCGCCATAGATCTCCTCGATCGCCAGCTGTGCCTTGATATAGTTCTTGGTATAAGCAGTACTGGCATCTCCTACGTAAATATATCCGACTCTGATGACCTTTTCCTCATGATCGTCACCATACCGGTTCAGAAGAAAGAAGAACGCTATGATACAAACTGCACTAAGGGCGCAAACTAAATAGTTTTTTCTCATGCCTGCTCTCCTTTGTTCTCTCCGTAGATCTCAGCCTCGCTGATCTTGCCTTCCGCAATCAGTTCCAGGAAAATATCTACCATTTTAGGGTCAAACTGTGTGCCTCTACCCTTACGGATCTCCGCAAGTACCACATCAAAAGGAAGCTTCTTACGGTATACACGGTTCGCGGTCATGGCGTCAAAAGCATCGGAGATACCGATGATCCTTGCATACTCGGGAATCTCCTCCCCTTTCAGCCCCATCATATAACCACGTCCGTCGTATCTCTCATGATGGTACATCGCACCTTCCTGTACATGGGGGATCAGGGAGAAATCCTTTAAGATCTCACCACCCTTGATTACATGGGTCTTCATGGTGGCGTATTCGTCATCATCCAGAGCTGCTGCCTTGTTCAGCACATTATCGGGGATACCGATCTTACCGATATCATGAAGCAGTGCTGCTTTTCGCAGGTTCTCACATTCCTCTTCGCTGTATCCCAACTTCTGTGCGATCAATACCGAATACTGTGAAACTCTGGTAGAGTGCTGACTGGTATTGGAATCCTTGGCGTCCACAGTCTTCGCGATGGCCATAATGGTTTCATTGCCCATGTTCAGCTGTTCTCTTACCAGTGCGATCTCACGCTTCTGCAGATCAATGGTTCTCTGAACGAACAGTCTTACCAAGAACCAGGTAAACCAGGAAACAATGAAAAGCAATTCTACAAAAAAGAATACCTTGAACCACCACTTATCATAGAGCTGTGCTTCCTTGATAAAGTAGTAGACCTGCTCCTCTACCACCTTCTGGTTGTTATCGATGATCGCCAGATGGAAGGCATAGGTACCGGATTTCAAATTATTATAATAAATAGGTGCCAGTTCGCTCTGTCTGATCACGACCTTTTCGTCATCCACGCCTTCCAGGTAATAACTCAGGTAAGGATCGTCGGTGGAATAGTTTACGACCTCCGGGATAAATTCTATATGCCCTACATTGCTGGCAATATTGATATTTCTGTCATCCCCCAGAATATGCACTGTATTATCCAAAGTAACGGATTTTACCAACATTCGATAAGCACGCTTTTCCGTCTGGTAATTGCGGATATTCATTTCGGTGACACCCGCATTTCCTGCAATATACCAGAAGCCATTCTCATCCATATAATTCCATGCGTTTGCGGTAAAAGTGCCTCGCAGACCGTTCAGATAATTCAGAAGTTCCGAATCGACCTTTTCCCCTGCCAACAACTTCTCTTTGCTGACAACATAAATACCGGCACTGCCTGTAACAAACAATTTGCCCTCGCCGTCATCATACAGATCATAGTTATTGCTGTAAGGGAACTGACTCAGTTTCTGAATGGTTCCGTCTGCATCCATATAGCAGATACCATTGGAAGTGATAACGAATACGCCTGCGCCGGACTTATCCTGAACCATTCTCAGGATAACGCCTGATCCAAGGCCGTCCTCTCTGGTCAGCATCTTTGCGATCTTTTCAGACTGAATGACCGCAATACCGCCGCCGTCTGTACCTGCAAGAACCGTTCCATCCTCCTTCTGCAAGAGGCAGAGCACCAAAGTGTTGGTAAGTCCATCCTTGGCACCGATGGTAGCAACTACTTTACCGTTTTCGATAAAGGAAATACCTGCATCGGAAGCCACCGCGATCTTACCATCCTTCATTTCCATGCTGTATCTGAACTTACTGCCCAGAACACCGGTCTCACTGTTATACTTAGTTATGGTCCCATCCCCTTCGCAGCACAGAACGCCGTTGGAATACGCGCAGATCCACAGACGATTCTTAGAATCTACCGACACGCTTCGGATACGGTCATCGGTAAGCAGATCTGTCAGCTCATTGGTAATGACTTTTCCTGCTTTTTCATTCAGGATATCCAGGCCCTTATCTGTACCGAAGTACAGCTTACCGTTCCATTTTGCTACCGCATTTACAACATTTTCACTCAGGTTGTACTTGTTATAGAGCTCTACAAAAGCAGAGTCACACATCTTCATAACACCGAGACGGGATGAGCTAAACCACAGATTGCCCTGATAGTCCACGGTAACGCTATCCACGGAACTCTTAAAGGAACCGCTGTTTAACATTTTGAAAGTACCGTCTGGGGTGATAAATGCAATACCGTTATCCGCGCAGATAAACACGTCACCGGACTCCAGATAATTCACGGAATTCATGGTGGTAAGGGTACCGCAATCTTTTGTTTCACGAAGTAGTACCTTCTGATCGCTGATGGTATAAACAAACAGTTTTCCGGCATCCGTACCCACATACAGCATTCCGTTTTCCGTAAATTCACAGCAGGTGAACTGCATATCTCTGCCGGATGCAGTCAGTTTGCTGATCACTTCCTCACCCTCGATCACATACAACTCACCGGAAGAAGTCACCGCAGCCACATGATTCTTGGTATCTGCTGCCAGACTCTGCGCATATACGATCTCCGGAAAAGTCTTTTTCAGTTTCATACCACCGGAAAGACGTACGATCGCAAGGCTGGAACTGGTACCTACGAAATAATTACCGTCAGACTGCTGCACAACACTTCTGACAGAGTTAGAGGGAAGTCCGCTGGTCTCGTTCAGGGTGTTTACGATCTCTTCTTCGATGCACACAGACAATCCGTCATCATTGGTACCGATCCACAATCTGCCCTCCGCATCTACGTAGAGGCAGTTTACATTCTTAACAGACTCGAACCCGTTCATGTACTCGAAATTCATTCCGGAATAACGATACAATCCCGCATAAGTTCCGATCCAAAGTACACCATCATCCGTGGCAACGATGTCATTTGCCTCGCCGCTCAACAAGCCTTTGTCGCTGCCGTATACTGTCTGAATATAAGACTCATAATCTATGGTAGCCGCCTTGGCCTCCATAGGCTGCATCATAAGTCCTGCTGCAAGCACAAACGCAAGCACTATACCTGCAGTCTTCACTCCAGACCCGGACTTTTTATTCAGTTTTCTCCAGATGGTGATCATCCAGAAAAGCAGCAGCAAGGTCAGCAGCTTATCCAGGAAATCCAGGAAGAACTCCGCGATAACAGCGGAAAACACCCATGGCATCTCCCAGTTTACGAGCATATGATAGATACCATCGCCCCAGACATTGCCGGTGAGGCCATGATAGAAAATACAGTTGATGGGCGCAGAAATCACTGTTGCCACGATAGTAGCCAATGAGCAGGTCGTTACCACACTGTAGTATTTTTCCATCATCTTACGCTTCGCGCACAGACCGATGGTGATACCTACCGCAGCGTTGGTGATGGCATAGATGAATGACATAGGGTCCATAAATCCATAGATTATATTGACCGATGCACCCACGATGGCGCCGCATACTGGTCCCATCATGTATGCCGCTATCGCTGTGCCCACAGAATCCAACCACAAGGGTGCAGGGATCTGGGAGGTCAGGTATTTTCCGAAATAGTTGATCAGAATACACCAAATCGTCCATATACAAACCTGGTAACTTTTCTTTGCCATTCTTGTCCTCACTTTCTATGAAGCATGTCACATCGGTAGTACGTTTAGTGTTCCTTTAGAAGCTTCTCCGCAATTCTCACAGCGCCTGATCCGTCGACCATCTTCTGCATCCGCGCACTGATCTCCCTGCGGTAGATCGCGTCCTCCAGCTTCAACAGTTCTTCTACCGTCCGGTTCAGGAATCCCTCCATGTCCTCCCGAACATCTCCCGCCCAGGGCAGGATCCCCAGTCTGCCGGCGCTTCTCGCATTGTCAAACTGGTTGTCGGCCAGGGTATATACCACTCCGGGAAGTCCGCAGGCACAGATCTCATAGGTGGTGGTTCCGCCTGCCAGCACAGCCGCATCGCAGGCACACATATACTCCATCATGTTGGGGATGTTCACCAGAATATGAACCCGTTCATTTCCGGCATATTTGACAAGCAGTTCCTCCTTTGCGGCATGGAACCGTCCCAACACGCAGAATAGTTCACACTCGTCAAATTCCTTCTCCGCCGTAAGCCTCGCAAGCAATTTCTCCGCCACCCCGTAAGCATCGGTGCCGCCGGTGGTGATGAGGATCTTTCGAAGTGCTCCGAACCCTCTCTCCGGAATATTGCTGAATTCCGGGCGAAGGGGAGCATATTCGGTTCCCAAAAGATACTCTGTTTCCCCCGCGGGATATGTGGTCTCCGGGCCGTAGAAATTATAATTGATCACTCTCTGTACAGGATAGGGGAAACGATTCAGATCATCCAGATAAGTCACCTCTGCGACTTCCGACAATCTTCGCAAATAGTTTTCCGTCACATAGTAGGAGTCCACCAGCAGAGAACGAATGCCACGCTCTTCGATCAAGCTCAGGAAAGCATCCAGTTCCGAGTCAAGCGCATCCCATCGGCTTCCCAGAACCAGGGCCTCATATCCGCGCGCCGTCACCATAGGCACAGCCTTCTCATCCGCTGTGACAAATACCACGTCACCGCCGATCTCTCGAACCTGATCTGCGATGGAAAGACATCGCATCACATGACCGGTACCCACTATTTCATTTGCATCTGCTCTGATAAAAAGTGTCTCACTCATATCCGCCTCACCTGCAAAAACAGCCCGGCCAAAACCGGGCTGACGTTTACTTTATCTTCTCCAAAAGCACTTCCTTGGCCTTCTCCAACTGATTGTCGTAGTGGTCCTCGGTGTCATAATATGCTTCGCTGTCAAACTTGCACTCCACATCAGGCTCAATACCGATACCATGGATGTTTTTACCACTGGGAGTATAGTACGCGCTGATGGTGATCTTCACTGCAGAACCATCTCTGAAAGGAACGATCTGCTGTACGATTCCCTTACCGAAGGTAGTGGTTCCTACCAGAGTACCGATGCCGTGGTCCTTGATGGCGCCGGACATGATCTCTGCCGCGCTGGCGGAGTTGCCGTCGATCAGTACCACCAGAGGCAGATCCAACTGTCTCTTGCCGTCGCACTTGTACTCGGTGCGCTTCTCGTTTTTATCAATGGTATATACGATCATTCCCTCGGGAAGGATCATTCTGCACATAGCAACAACGGTGCTCAAGTTACCGCCGGGATTGCCGCGAAGATCCAGGATGATACCCTTGGCATCAGAACCCTTGGCCATAGCCAGAGCCTCGGCAAACTGGTCCTCGGTGACATCGTCGAACTCGGTCACCTGAATGTAAGCGATGCCGTCTTCCTTCATCTCAAACTCTACGGTGGGAGACTCCACTTTACGTCTGATCAGGGTCACTTCCAGGTAATCATGCTCGCCGTCGCGGATCAATTTCAGTTCCACGGGAGTTCCCTCCGGTCCTTTGATCAGTTTCACGGTCTCGGTCAGGGTCAGTCCCTGAGTACTCTCGCCGTTTACCTCATAGATGATATCCTCCGGGCGAAGATCTGCTTCCTCCGCAGGGGAATTGGCGATGATGCCGCTGACCTTGGGAAGACCCGTGATGGAATCAAGACTGACATAAGCGCCGATTCCGTAGTAGATGCCTTCCGTGCCATCCATCATCTCATTCAGTTCGTCTTCTGTATAGTATTCGGTATAAGGGTCGTTCAGTGCATCCATCATGCCCTTGAAAATACCCTCTCTCAGATCCTCGTTATCCACTCGGTCCAGATAGAAATACTTGTCGATGGTAGATTCCAAAGCATTGATCTTAGCGATGGTAGCGGAATCCGCCACCTTGCCGTTAGATGCGGTCTGGGTCTCTTTCTTACTGTCGATCATCTGCTGTGCTTTCACACCGCTCACATAGACACCACCGACAGCCACTGTCAAAAGGATACCCACGAACAAACCGATCACAAAGGGCAGTTTGTTTGCACTTTTATCGGGCCCGGTCTGGTTCCCCGTTGGCATATTGTCTGTATGATTAAAATACTGGTTGTCTTCAGCCATTCAAAAACAACGCTCCTTTTTCTTTCACTTTTACTTCTTCGTAATGTAATTCCAGGGATTCTGATACTCACCGTTCTTACGTACGCTGAAGTGCAGATGGTTACCGGTAGAACGTCCGGTACTTCCCACCTTTGCAATGGTCTCGCCGCGAACAACGATATCATCCTTCTTCACGTTCAGGGAAGAAGCATGCATGTAGATGGTATAAAGTCCGCTGCCGTGGTCCAGCATGATATAGTTACCCATGGTAGTGCTGTAATCAGCCGCAACTACCACGCCGTCATATGCTGCATAGATAGCGGTTCCCTTGGGAGAAGCAAAGTCGATACCGTTGTGGAACTGCTTCACCTTCAGGGTAGGATGGATTCTGTCGCCGTAATCGTCGGATACTCTGGTGTAGGATTCCAGAGGGAAGGTAAACTTACCGCCGTCGTAGGAAAGTACTACGCCGCTGGCTGCCAGGATCTTCTTTTTCTCCTGGGCGATCAAAGTCTCTAAGGCCTTGATCTCTTCTTCCTGAGCTCTGATCTCCGCCTGATACTCGCGGATCGCCTTCTCCTGGTTATTGATATCTGCTTCGTACTTAGTTATCTCCGCAGTTTTCTCATTTATGAGTTCTTCCAGTGCTTTCTGTTCACTCTCAAGACCGGCTTTGGATTCATCCAGGATCTCTCGCTCCACTTCCAGTTCCTCTTCGCAGAGCTCCACATATTTTCGAACTGTCTGATAATCATTGAAGACCTTCTGGTCATAGGAAATAACGCGTTCTACATAGTCTGCCTTGTTCAGGAAATCACCAAAGCTGACTGCCTGACGCAGCATATCCAGCATCTCGGGATCTCCGCTCTCGTAGACCATGCGCACGCGGCGGATCATAGCGGTCTTCTGGTTGATCTCCTTGCCCTGTGCCAGTGCAAGATCCTGCTGCATCGCATCGATCTCAGTCTCCTTGACCTCGATCTTGGCTAACAGTTCAGCGATATTGCTCTCGATCACTGCCAGATTACTATCCAGTTCCTGTATGTAATTCTTCAGATTGCTCTTCTGCTGCTCCAGATTCTGCTTCACCTTCTGCAGGTTGGTCAGACCGCTCTGCAGCTGCTTTTTCTCATCCTTCGCGTTGGCAATCTGCTTTTCCTTCTCCTTGATGCTGGTGGAAGTGATGGTGGACATGGTAAGCGCGTTCGCTTTCAGGCCCGATATACTTCCCGCAACAGCCAGGCAGACAAGGAAACATGCAATAAAACAGGTCAGTTTCTTTTTTCTCATAGGATCCTATACGTGTAAATGTTTTCTTACGGTAGTAAAGCTTCCGATGAAACCGATGCCCATGCCCAGAAGCAGGGACAGAGGAGTCAGAATACGGAAGATCTCATGAACAGAGAGGAAATTCAGGAAATTGCTGAGGATCGCAAATCTGTTCACGATATAGCTAAGTGCATAATTGTAAAGATTGTAAATAACGATCAGAGGAATGCATGCACCTACCAGACCGATGAGGATACCTTCCAACAGGAAAGGTGCTCTTACGAAGAAGTCGGTTGCACCTACATACTTCATGATGTTGATCTCGGTAGCACGCACGGAAATACCCATAGAAACGGTATTGTGGATCAGGAATGCGCTGACTGCCAGGAGTACGATGATGATACCCATGGAAACATAAGCGATCAAGAGGTTTGCACCACTCAGGGTATCTGCTGTCATCTCGGAGAAGTTTACCTTACGGATCTCGGGGATGGAATTCAGCCAGTCTACCAGATCGCCCTGCTTGGAGACATCGCTCAAGTAGATCTCATAGCTGTACTCACCGGCAAGAGGGTTCTCCAGGAAGCCCTCTGCATAGCTGTCGCCGTAGTATTCTGCCGCAAAAGTAGCCCATGCTTCATCATCGGAGATGTAGATTGCCTCGGAAACTTCGCTTCTTGCGCGGATCAGGTCACCGATCTGAGCCACGCGAGCTTCATCACCCAACTGTGCCTCGGTATGGTCATCACATTTATCATATTCATTATGGAAGAATACGGTGACCGATACGCCCTCTTCGGCCTTGATCACGATACTCTCAAAGTTTGCAACGATACAGTAGAAAATACCCAGTAAAAACAGGCAGGCAGCGATGGTGGCAACGGAAGCCAGTGAATACCACTTATTGCGGAAAAGATTCGCAAAACCCTGTCTTATGGTATAAAACAATGTTCTAACCTTCATTGTGATACTCGCCTCCTTCTACATCACTGACGATAACGCCTCTGCGCATAGTAACTACACGCTTCTGGAAAGCGTCAACGATCTCTCTGTTATGGGTGACCACGATGACGGTAGTGCCGTGTTCGCGATTGATCTCCTCCAAAAGCTGCACGATCTCCCATGCACTGTTGGGGTCCAAGTTACCGGTGGGCTCGTCCGCAAGCAGAATCGCGGGTTTATTCACCAGTGCGCGGGCAATGGCTACTCTCTGCTGCTCACCGCCGGAAAGCTGGTCGATCCTTGCCTTATACTTGCCGGCAAGTCCTACCTGAGTCAGCACCTCGGGAACATTTTTACGGATCTCTGCAGGCTCTGCCTCTACGATCCTCTGGGCAAATGCCACATTATCGAAAACATTTCTCTCAGGCAGCAGACGGAAATCCTGGAATACGAAACCGATGTTACGTCTGAACTTGGGAATCTTGCCATGACGAAGCTTTGAGGTCTTCTGACCCATGACATACACATCGCCCTCGGTAGGCTTTAACTCACGAAGGATCAGTTTCAGCATGGTAGACTTACCGCTTCCGTTGTCACCTACCACGAATACAAACTCACCCTTTTTAATATTCAATGAAATATCATTTACTGCAGGAAAATTATTCTGAGGAAATTCCATGCTGACATTTTCAAAGCAGATCACGCCTTTTTCTTCAATCAGCTTCTCCCTTTCCTGCTGCAACTGTTCTTTTCTGCTCATAAACAATCCCTTTCTAGAAATCTGCATTCTCCATGTACTTCATATACTTGACTACCATCAGTGCGATCTTGAATGTGATGGCATCCTCGAAGACGCGAAGGTCCAGTCCGGTACCCTTCTGAAGCTTATCCAGACGGTATACCAGAGTATTTCTGTGAATGAACAGCTGTCTGCTTGTCTCGGAAACATTCAGGCTGTTCTCGAAGAATTTATAAATAGTGGTCAGAGTCTCATCATCAAACTCATCGGGGCTCTTACCGCCGAAGATCTCGCGGATAAACATCTTGCAAAGAGGAATAGGCAGCTGATAGATCAGACGGCCGATACCCAGCTCGCTGTAAGCCACGATCACTCTCTCATCGAAGAAGATCTTTCCTACATCCAGAGCCATTCTTGCTTCCTTATAGGAACGGCTGACTTCCTTGATCTCACGGATCACGGTACCGTATGCGATACGGATGTCCTTGATGCCTTCCTTAGCCAGATAATGCTCCAGAGACTTGGCAGCCTTGTCGATCTCCTTCACTGCGTCTCCGTCGGAAAGCTCCTTTACGATGATCACATTGTTCTCGTCAACTGCGGTGATGAAGTCCTTGCTGGTGGCGCCGAAGTGAGTTCTGGTCAGTTCCAGGGCATTGTTATCGCGTCCGTTGCCGCTCTCCACGATCATGACCACTCTGGGTACATCGGTCTGGATGTGCAGTTTCTTGGAACGGCTGTAGATATCCACCAACAGCAGATTATCCAACAGCAGGTTCTTGATGAAGTTATCCTTATCGAAACGCTCCTTGTATGCTACCAGCAGATTCTGGATCTGGAACGCAGCCATCTTACCGATGACATACACATCCTCACCGATACCGCCGGCAACCAGAATATATTCCAGCTGATTCTCATCATAAATTTTAAAGTACTGATATCCCTGGATCTCCTGGGAGTCAGCAGGGGATGCCGCGAATTCCACAGCGGCGCGGGTGTTGTTGCCCATATCTGCCGTTGATGCAGCTTCCTTTCCATCCACATCCAGGACGCACATATCTACACGTGCAATGCTTTTCAATCCGTCAATGGTATTCTGTAAAATCTGATTTGAAATCATATGGCCTTTCTCCTTACAATGAAAAACTACGAAACTGTCTTCTCCCTGTTACATAAAACCTCAAAATTTGACTTCTAATAAGTCCTTTTAACCCTATTATAACAAATACTACAAAAAACCACAGGAAAATGCAAGGGTTTTTTATGAATAATAACAAAAAAACTGCCTGATTTTCTGTATCAGACAGTTTTTTAACCTGAAAGGAAATGCTTTTTACTTCACTCTGCGGATGGTCTTTTCGCCGATCTGGATCTTGCCCTGCTTTAACAGTCTGCCCACCGCACGTTTGAATTCGTTCTTGCTCATGCCGGTCTCGTACTTGATCACCTCGGGAGCAACCTTGTCATTGAAGGGAAGGGCGCCTTCGTAGCTGTCCAGAAGCGCCAGGATCTTCTCCGCATCCACATCCATCTGCACCGTCGCCTTCTCACGAATGCTTAAGTCTAACTTGCCGTCCTCCTTGACGCGAAGCACTCTGGCATCCACATCCATGCCTGCTTCCACCTTGCCGAAGAGTTCCTTGGCGGGAATCAGTGCGGAATAGATATTATCTACCGCAACGAAAGCGCCGAAACGCTCGCTGATCTCATACACTCTGCCGCGCACCCGGTCACCCACCTGATAACTGCTGTCAGTCCTCAGGTTCTGATAGACATTCATGGTGGCGCAAAGTCTGCTGCTCTTATCGATATACAGGGAAACCAGTACCTTGTCACCGGGATTTACATGACCTCTCTGCTCCTTGAAGGGAAGGAACAGGTCCTTCTCCAGTCCCCAGTTTAAGAAAGCACCGAACTTTCCTGTCTGGGAAACGGTCAGCTCCGCTACGGTACCCATCATCAGAAGAGGGGTATTCACGGTAGCGATCATTCTATCCTTGGAATCGCGGTATACGAAAACGGTAAGTTTATCACCCACCTCTGTTCCTGCGGGTACCTGCTTGATGGGAAGCAGAATATGTTCTGCCGCATCCTCGAAGCTTACCGCAAGGTACACACCGAATTCTACCTTCTTAACAACTACCAGTTCCTGTTTTTCACCTAATTTGAACATTTTTAGTTTTCTCCGTTCTCACATCTCCTGTACTTTTGTACAGGGCAATCTATTTCAGCAGGAATTCTGCTGCCAGATAAGCGCTGCCGCTCTCATCCTCCAGGCTCACGATCACCTGATCTCCCTCTACGATCACTCTGGGGATCAGTACATCCCTTAAGAAAGCCTGCTTCTTATACTCCGCTCTCACCTGTCGAATCACCACATTCTCAGGGAGATAGTTCATGGCGATGGCCAGGAACTGCTCATTGTTCACATGATGATTGGTATCCAGATACTGCTGGGTGATCACCACGGGGTCGAAGACCTCTCCGCCTGCAGGCACCTTGATCTTTCTGGGAGCATACTCCATATCCAGCTTGTCTGCGATAGGGTATAAAGCATACATATCCTCCGGAATGCTGACGGGGCGGCCGGTCTCGGTATCCAAAAGGCTCCACAAGGAGTTTGCTTTTGCCACATACTGTCCGGACTCATCCGTCATACAGAAGTTACGGGAACCCAAGAATGCCTTCAATTCATAAGGAACCGTGCCGATGGTCACATTTTCGCAAAGCTCCGGATATCTGTCCACCACGATCTGCCAGTAGGAAAGCACCCATACGATGTGTCTTTCCTTCAGATTCTTCACACCGATGCCCAGATCCTCGGACTGGAAGGTGGAACAATCCTGGAAATAATTGATCAGCGCAGCCAGGGAAAGTTTTCCCTCACTGTCTACTTCACTGTATCTGATTCTACTGTTAAAACTATACATTTTCTCGCCTCCGGATCCCTTACTTTGCCAAGCCCAGAAGCTGCAGCAGGATCAACAACAGGAAAAATCCGATATAGAAGAGCATACCGGGATTGAAAATTGCAGTGGTGATCCTGTTTCCCTTGGGAAGCGCCTTGGGGGAATCCTCCACCAGTTTGTAATTACCCTTCACGATACCTACGATCAGAAGCACAAAGCCTGCAATGATCATACTGATGATGTAAAGGAAGAAGAATCCGTAGATGATCCAGGGGATGGGATGTTCCATGATCACACGGAATGCTGCGGTAGGATCACTGCCGGTAGCAGCCTCCATATATTCATCGATATGCAGCTCATTGAGCAGATTGGTAGCCACAAAGCCGCCCATAAAGTTAAAGATCATATGCATGGAAATGGTGATCCTGATATCGCCTGTCTTCACATAGACGAAAGCGAAATAACAGCCGATCACAAATGCATAGATAAACTGATTCAGGTTTGCATGGAACAGACCGAACATCAGGCCGGAAAGCAGGATCGCCACAGCCTTACCGTACTGCGCGGTGTGATCCACGATCAGCTTACGGAACATGAACTCTTCCATGATAGGCGCCATCATCACCATGTAGATCAACACTGTCAAAGGACTCACATTGGTTGCCACATCCAAAATGGTGTTATCTACCATCTGTCCGCGCACCAAACCGATGATCCCGGTGATGATCAATCCGATGAAATTGGAAATATATGCCAGGCCGATACAGGTGATGCAGGTGGTAATGTATTGTCCCACGGTCATCTTATTTTTTACCGGTTTCACCTCGGGTACGGTCTTCTTCAGAGCAATATAGATCGCAGGGAATGCAACCAGATACATAGGCACCACGGACATGATCACCAGCTCCAGATTGGGATCCAGTTCCTTTACCCCCAGGGCGGTCAGGATCCTGCCGATCAATGCACTCACGATCAGAATGATCACATAGCTGAACGCATAATAAAACCCGACCTTACTGATATTCCAACGGGCTTCCTTTTTCAACAGTTTCTGTTCTTCCATTGCTGCACTCCTTGTTGTAATACATATTCCGCTTCAGTGTATCACACTCCATTTGGCTTGTATATACCTAATTCCCGGTATGTAAAAAGGCCCGGTGCAATGCACCGGGTCTCACTCTTTTGACTCATGTTCCCTACTGTCCCAGGTTGCGGTAGAAGTTTCTCTCGAAGAACTCCTTCTCCTCATCGCAGGATACATACTTCTCTGTGGGAGGATCCGCAAGCTTGGCGGTCTCATCTACGGCGATGGGGATCACCACCGCTCTTGCGAAGATCAGAAATGCTTCATCTGCAAGGGTCACATCATCCAAAATGATCTTTGCCAGTCTGGTATCCAGATTGGAATTGATGTACTCGATCATGATCCTGGTCTTCTTCTGGGCATCCAAGATACAGTAATAATAGGATCTAGCGCCCAAGCCAACCTTATAACAATAGTACACCTGGCCGTCCAGGGTAAATACTTCAAAATCAAACTTAGTCTTCTTCAGCAATGTCTTCTTCAAGATCGCCGAAGCGGTAAAGCACTGACCACCGTTGTCTCCGTCTCCGGTCCTCTGCAGGATGCGGAAGCCTTTGACAGTAGGGGTCTGCGGTTCTATAGGATACTGATAGTCAAATTTTACTCTGGGAACGTCGGTGGGTACATATTCAAATGTTCTGCCAAACATGTTGACCTTCACATTACGAATCATCTTTGTGATGGTCGCGATGGGCTTTTTGTCCAGTCCCTGTCCCTCCTGTCTGATTGCAAATGACAGGATAGACGGATCTTTTCTTTCGGCAAATACTTCAAATACCATATCCCGTCATCCTTCCTTTACGTCCTATTATAGACCCGTCAACCACGGTTAGCAATTTCTTTTGTAAAAAAATTTATGAACGAAATATGAATTTTGCTCTTCTCTCCCGCTCTGTCCTTAAGGTCTGGAGAACTGAGAGATGAACTTCCATGCATTCTCATTGGTATGATGTCTGCACTCGTGTACCTGCTCACTGATGCTTGCGAAGGCTGTTCTGCAGACACCGTCCTCGCTGTCGTAGTAGCGAACGGTAAGGATGCTGCCTCTGGATTCATCGGGGATCTTTTCCACGCGATCGGGCTCTGCGCCGTACATAGGATCCGCCCAGGCATCCTTGTTGTCGAAGGTCACATCAAATTTTGCCTTCAATTTGTTGACCTCTGCCGCATACTGAACTCTCTCAAGGCCGGACTCTGCCTGGAAGGGAAGCTCAGGCAGGTGAGAACGCTCGCCGCCGGAATAGAACAGAGGCACTGCCACGGTAGTGTTCAGTTTGTCGCCCAGATCCTTGCCGAAAGGATTGTTTCTCACAGGGAAAAGGGCACTGGCGGGAGCCATGCCTGCGAAGAGTTCCGGATACTCCTGATACATATCCCAGGTCTTGCCGCTGCCCATAGAGAAGCCGGTAGCATAGATGCGCTTCTCGTCAACCGCATACTTTTTCTTCAGATGCTCGATGACCTGCACTACTTCCGTAGCGGTCACGAACTGATGATTTTCGATAGCAACATAGAAAAATCCGTATCTGTGGCAGATCTCCCACCAACCTGACACAAATGTCAGAAACATGGAGGAGTCTCCGCCGCCGTGGAATCCGATCAAAGTAGGCACAGGGCCGTTATCGAAGAGCCCATTGTTATAATATGCAAAATAGCCTACCTTGTGTGTGCTCTCCTTGATCATTCTGTTGTCGGGAGAGGTCTGTACTTCCACACAGCCTGCTTCCTCGGTCATATTCAGTGCTGCAAAATCAGGCTCGATCTCCATATTGCCGCACCACATCTTGAACTTGCGAACGAAGGACTTGAAGTCTGCCTCATAGTCAGCCGCAGCCTTCACTAAAAGGTTCTCGCAGCCTGCAAAAGCTGCGTTCACTTCCGCACTGTTGCCTACGCTCAGAATACCGATATCTTTTCTCTCGGGTGCGGGAACGACGCTGAGTCTCTCCATGGAGCACATAGCGGGAGTGATCTCGCCGGGTCCCCACAGATACTCGCCCTGCAGTGTCTTTAACAGATTCTTTGCCACATAATCAGCGGATGCGCCATAGCTGTAGATATCCGCACGGAAGATCGCACCTCTGATGAAATATCCCTTGAACTCCTGCGTAAAGAAGTTGTGGATCTCGCAGATGCCGTCCTCATAGCGGGGATCCATCTTCACCTCAGCGATCACGGAAGCATACAGATCCTCGTCTGCAGCAGCCCAGCCGCCTTCCCTGCTGGGATAGATAAACAATACGCTGGCATCCACAGCGGAAGCGATCTTCGCAAGTCCGCTCTTCTCCGCGAAGGCAATTGCCTCCTCCTTTGTCTGTCTGGTCTCCTCGAAAACCAGAAGCAAAGGTGCTCTGAAGGTATAGTTGTTCACCTGTCCGTCGATCTCGGTGGCAGGCACATAAGCCTTCAAATAAAACTTCTCATACTCGTGTTCCCAATACTTTCCGCCGTCAGCAAGCTTGCTGACAGCAGGTCTCTCCATTAACCCCATAACAATTCTCCCTCATATTAAAAATTATATTTCTTCCACGCCGTCGCACTTATCGACAGTGGTGATAGAACCGTCTTCATTGTACTTGAACTCCGCTACGCATACGGATCTGTGGAACAGGCTTCCTCCGGGCAGTTCGTCGGTATGATAGAACAGGTAGGAATGTCCCTTGAAATCTGCGATACCGGGATGGTTGGTAAAGCAGGGGCCCTCCTCCATCAGCACGCCGCCGTAGGTCCAGGGACCGGTAGGATTGGGGGAAGTAGAATAAGCAAGGTGCTCGTTTCTGTGCTGTCCCTCCTCAGCGTATGCAAATGCAGCAAATACCATATAGTACAGATCATCCTTCTTGTAGAACCAGGGGCCCTCACCGTAAGTGGTTCCGGTCATGTGGCTGCCCTTGCCGAAGGACTCTACGGTCATAGGGATCTTGCAGATGCCAACGGTCTCGTCGTAGGAGATCATATCCTCGTTCAGCAGTACATAACGAAGCTCGGGGTTACCGAAATACAGGTAAGCCTGGCCGTCATCATCGATGAAAACCGTAGGATCGATGTCATTCCAGTCGCCCTCATCCACCAGGGGATGTCCCAGATCCTTGAAAGGTCCGTAGGGAGTATCGGAAATACCTACTGCGATAGCCATACCGCCGTCCTTTTTATGTACGGGGCAGTAAAGATAAAACTTACCGTTGCGCTCGCAGCACTGAGGTGCCCATGCTCTGTCATCTGCCCACTCGATATCATCCAGGGAAAAGATGGTGCCGTGATCGGTCCAATGTACCATATCCTTGGTGGAGAAGCAGCTCCAGTCGTACATGGTATAGAAATCATTTACCAGCACATCTTCATCATGGGTTGTATAAAGGTACAGAGTATCGCCGTACACCATAGGTGCGGGATCTGCTGTATATCTTGTTGAAATGATCGGGTTTTTGCTTTTCATATCCATTCTCCTTTTTAGTAAAACGTTAAACCAAATCTATTATAAGGGAATTTTCCCTTTGAAGCAATCGCTACTTTTTGTCATTTCTACAGTTCAAAAGTCAGACCTGTGGTCAGCGGCTCTACGATGTCGCCCAGTCTTTCCTTCAGTTTCGCAAACCCTACCGCGCCGGTACAGTGACCGATATAGACCTTTTGGATCTTTTCCCTGCGGATCGCTGCCGCCATTTCATCCAGTTCCGGATCACTGTAGGTGCAGATCTCTCTTCCCTGCTCGTCCTTACCTTTCAGATGCAGTCCTCCCACAAAGGCATAAATAGGCCGAGTAAATATCTGCCTTACTTCCTGAAGGGTATTCTTCAGCCCGCTATGGCAGCAACTGCTGAATATGACGAGACCCTTTTCGGTCTTCACCGCCACTGTGATCTCATGCAGAAAGTCATCGGGCACGAGACTTCCTTCCTGCATTTTGTATAGATGATTTCTCTCTCCGATATGCGCCAGATGATCCGGTTTGTGACTGATCAGGAAGAAGATCTCCTGTAATTTTACGGTTTTCTCAACGTAAAAAAATCTGCTGCTGTTCATAAACGCCATAGTAGGCGCACCGATAAATCGATCTCCGGAATAGAATAGGTCCTGGATCTCCTTGCGGGCAACGACCTTTCCTTCGGGGCACTCTTTAAAATAAGCTCCTATTCCGCCGGTATGGTCATAATGCGCATGGGAAATAAGCACACATTCCGCTTCTGTCAGATCAATGCCCAGAAGGCGCGCATTCTCCACAAAAGCCCCACTGCTGCCGGTATCCAATATTAACTTTGTTCCTGCTTGCTCGATCCACAGGCTCAGTCCGTGTTCCTTTTGCAGTCCCTCCAGGGGTGTCTCACATGTATTTTCGATCAAAACCGTTACTTTCATTAGGTTCACCTCTCCTATTTTCTGCTAAAAGTATACCACAAAAAGAAAAGAAGGGATATGCCCTCCGGCAACATCCCTTCTAAAATTCACAATAAATAATTAACAGCATCAGCACTCTGATATACAAAAAGCCAAAGAGCAAAATATCCCAAACGATACCATATCCTGTCTTGTCGATCACTGTCGTCCACAGCTTTGCACAAAGAAGGAAGAAGCATGCCCCAAACAGGAACATGGTAACATAGAGCAGGCTGGGGAACAGGAGCCCCGCCAGAAAGAAGACTCCTCCAAGGATCAGGAAAACTTTATCCCGGGAGTTCACAGAAATCTCCAATTTGGTCCCTGCCAAGTAAAGAAGCGCCAGTGCAATGGCAAATCGCAGCAGGATATAAACCTCGGAGACAAGGCTGGAGATCACATCGATCCTGGGCAAAGTACCGCCAAGGCAGGAATTGATCCAGGTGGCCGGGATCTGGCAGGAAAGTGCAAACCAGAAAGCCAGGCATCTGTAGGCAGTCAAAGCATTCCATTTCTTTGTAAAAAGAAAAGCAAGCACACACACCACCAGACTGCAACCCAGGGAGAGATACCCTGAGAGTCCGCCGTGCCTAAGTTTATAACAATACCCCAGCACCAGCATCACGCTTAAGAGCAAGGGGAAAAATATCATATAGATCGGTTCCAGTTTCTTTTTCATAACTTACCTCGTGAAGGGTGGAATGATGATCAGTGCGATCATCTGGCAAACAGCCACCAGATACAAGATGCTGCCGAAGGCGGTGATCACCTTGCGCGCCTTCTGCTCCTGCGCCATGGCTGCCAGAAGGGAGATCATATATACCGTGAAAATCGCCAGAACTCCGAACACCGCTCTGGAGGGATAGGTGGGGGAAAGCGCCATTCCGCCGTGGGCTACGATACCATAAGCCAGGAATGCGATCTGGGTCCTGGTCAGCTTTTTCTGATAAGCAAAGAGATACACAAGGGTAAGCCCGATGGCCAGAACGAATACCGGCAGCAGGAAATCACAGGTGGCAACCAGCATGGAGCTGACACGAATGGAGATCATCTGCACCAGTGAAGTCTGCTCGATCAGATCACTTCTCACATAGTTACCGGGAGCTAAGATCATAAAGAGGCACCCTGCCAGAGAGGCAAGAATACCTTCTACCATCCAGACTGTGGGCTTTTTCTTCTCCCACTTCCAGAGATAGACGGTGATGCATGTCGCAAACAGGAAACTTGCAGGTCCCATATTTTCACAGCTCCAACCGGTCATCAGACCAAGGATCGGCATCCAGATAACGATGCCGGATCGATTGGAGATCATCTTTCCATTCAGAGCATTGAGATAAAGAAACGCAAAGCAGAAGATCCAGCAGGTAGCATACAAATAATTCACCGCTCCGGATTGCCAGAACATATTGTTGTAAAAGGAAGGGTTCAGGGCAATGAGAAATACTCCTGCCAGAAGCACAAAGGCCTTTTCCTTCGCATCCGCCAGTTTACAGATAATATAGGCGATGACGCCGCACAGGATCGTATTGAATATATCCGCAACCAATTCTCCGCACATCAACACCAGCTGCAGCACAGCGTGGTTCACACTTCTGCCGCCCCAGTTGAAATAGTGCCAGTACTGGCTCTCCCAGATATCACGAAGACCGGCCAGTGGTTTCTCCGTCACCAGGTTTGTCATGTACCACCAGTCATCATTCACGAAGAAGATGACACGCTGCAGCACAAAAATGACAGCCAAGAAAAGAATACTTGCGCCGATTAAGATCCCTTTGTTACCTTGTTTCATTCGTCTACCTCTACATACAGACTCACTTTCGCCCATTATACCATATTGGGCACAAAAAAAGGAACCACTTTCGTGATTCCTTAGCAGCGCTACAAGGATTCGAACCTTGAAAATGACGGAGTCAGAGTCCGTTGCCTTACCGTTTGGCGATAGCGCTATATTGCCGTCTCGTCGACTGCAAAAGTTACTATACACTATCTGAAAATAAAATGCAAGCATTATTTTTCAAAATTTTTCAAAAAGAAAGGCCGGCAAATATGCCGGCCCGAAATTCATTCCTTATACTTCGAACATCAGATCTGCGTAAGTAGGGAAAGGCCAGTAGTCCTTCTCTACCAGTTTCTCCAGTTCGTCAGCGGGCTTTCTCACTGCGTTCATAGCGGTAACTACCTTCTCGCGATAGAAGAATGCCTGCTCCTTGCCCTGCTTCATGCCGGAAGCAACCTTCTCAACATTCATCAGTTCATCCACTGCCTTCTTCAGCTCGGTAAGTTTTGCAGTAACTGCCTTCAGGTTCTCAGCGGGAACAAATGCATCCGCACCTGCCTCCTTCACCTTGATCACGGTATCAGCCAGCAGATTTGCATAACGCATGACGGAAGGGATGATCTGCTTGTTTGCCATATCGATCATGGTCAGTGCCTCGATGTTCACGCTCTTTGCGTAGGTCTCGTAGAGGATCTCGGCTCTGGAATGAAGCTCTGCCTCGGTGAAGATACCGAACTTCTCGAAGAGTTTGATCGCCTTGGCAGTGGTCAGAGTCTCAACGCTCTCTACCATAGAAGGGATGTTGGGAAGTCCGCGTCTTGCAGCTTCCTCTACCCACTCGGGTGCATAACCGTTGCCGTTGAAGATGATTCTCTGGTGAGCGGTCATATATTCCTTGATCAGATCATGTACAGCCATCTCGAAGTTATCTGCTGCTTCCAGTCTGTCTGCTGCCTCGCAGAAAGCTTCCGCAACGATGGCATTCAAGGTGGTGTTGGGGCTTCCGATGGAATCGGAGCTGCCTACGGAACGGAACTCGAACTTGTTGCCGGTGAAAGCAAAAGGTGAGGTTCTGTTACGGTCGGTGGCATCCTTAACAAAATCAGGCAGAGTGGATACGCCGGTGCGCAGTACGCCGCCTTCCTTCAGGGAATCAGCCTTACCGGTCTCAACCAGCTGATACACTACGTCCTCCAGCTGCTCGCCTAAGAAGATGGAAATGATGGCAGGGGGTGCTTCATAACCGCCCAGTCTCAGATCATTACCTACGTTTGCAGCACTCTGACGAAGCAGATCTGCATGAGTATCTACAGCTTTCATGATACAAGCCAGTACCAGAAGGAACTGAATATTTTCATTGGGAGTCTGGCCGGGCTCTAACAGGTTCACACCGTTGTCTGTGGTGATGGACCAGTTGTTGTGCTTACCGGAACCGTTGACACCTGCGAAGGGCTTCTCGTGAAGCATGCAGCGAAGGCCATGATAGCCTGCTACTCTCTTCAAGGTCTCCATTACCAGCTGATTGTGGTCTACTGCCACGTTGGCTGACTCGTAAATAGGAGCTACCTCATGCTGTGCGGGAGCAGCCTCGTTGTGCTGGGTCTTGGAAGTAACGCCCAGTTTCCAGAGTTCGATATTCACATCGTGCATGAAAGCGCCGACACGTTCTCTGATGACACCGAAATAGTGGTCGTCCATCTCCTGTCCCTTGGGAGCAGGTGCACCGAAGAGGGTTCTTCCTGCGAAAAGGATATCCTCTCTCTCGGATGCCTTCTTGGCATCTACCAGGAAATACTCCTGCTCTGCGCCTACGGAAGGCAGTACCTTGGTTGCTTCGGTATTGCCGAACAGTCTTACGATACGGATGGCCTGCTTACTCAGTGCTTCCATGGAACGAAGCAGAGGGGTCTTCTTATCCAGTGCTTCACCGGTATAGGAACAGAACGCGGTGGGAATGCACAGGGTAGGACCGGTAGCAGTCTCCTTAATAAATGCAGGGGAAGTGATATCCCAGGTGGTATATCCTCTTGCCTCGAAGGTAGCACGAAGTCCGCCGGAAGGGAAGGAGGATGCATCGGGCTCGCCCTTGATCAGCTCTTTTCCGGAGAATTCCATGATCATCTTGCCATCTTCATCGGGATGGGTCACGAAAGCGTCATGCTTTTCTGCAGTGATTCCGGTCAGAGGCTGGAACCAGTGTGTATAGTGAGTTGCGCCATTTTCCACAGCCCAGTCCTTCATAGCCTTTGCTACGACTTCTGCTGCTGCCTTGGACAGATCGCCGCCCTGGTCCATGACTTTCTTCACTTCTTTATAGGTGCCCTTGGGCAGCCTTTCTTTCATCTTGCCGAGAGTAAATACTTTGCTTGCAAAAAGATCTTCCACGTTCATCATTTCACTCATAATCTCGTCTCCATTAATATAAAGTATTGTCCATTATATGCTACCGACCGATCATCGTCAAATCATTTTTCAAAAGCTACCGCATTTCGGATAATTTTCTCAGTGTTGCATTCTTTCCTAAGATAACAAATACCATATCGTCGCAGATCAGTGCGTCCGCATCGGGAACCATCTGGATGTCGCTGCCCTGCTGTACGGCGATCACGTTGATCTTGTATTTGTCACGAAGATTCAGGGATCTGAGGCTGAAACCTACCCAGGCACGCAGCACGGGGATCTTACCGATGGAATAATCATCTGTCAGTTCAATGGCATCGACAATATTATTCATGGTCAGATTGTTTGCCAGTCTCTGGCCCATCTCACGCTCCGGGAAAATGACCTGATCCGCGCCTACCTTGCTCAGGATCTTTGCGTGGGTCTCATTGAAAGCCTTGGCAATGACATGCTTCACGCCATGCTCCTTTGCAAAGATGGTAGCCAGTACGGTTGCCTCGGTGTTATGTCCGATGGCGATCACCGCTGTATCAAAGTTCTGTATACCAAGTTCTTCCATAGCTTCCTCGTTGGTGACATCCACGCAGGTAGCCAATGTTACATAATCCGCGATCTGGCGGATCTTCTTCTCATCCTTATCCACGACCATGACCTTACAGCCGTTGGCTTCCAACTGCAATGCCATGCTGCTGCCCAGTCGTCCCAGTCCGATAATTACAATATCTTTCGTCATCTGTTAACTCCCCCAATGGTTTAGTCTATGCATCCCGTTACTATGTTCATCAATGTGCGGGGTTTGGCATCGCTTGCGATATTCCATTCCGAACAAGCTCGCACCCCCGCACTTCGCTAAAAAATCATTGGTTATCCGATCGTTATTTTGTCGTCCGCGTAGGAAACATCCGCGGGTTTCTTATAGTTAAAGGCAAGTGCCATGGTGATGGGACCGATACGGCCCAGGTACATGGTCAGGCAGACAATCAATTTGCCCCATTGATTCAGGTCTCCCGTCAGTCCGCGGGACAATCCAACGGTCGCCACCGCGCTGGACATCTCATAGAAAGAATCCAGGAAATCACCGCCCTGCACGAACATCAGCAGGCTGGTGAGAACGATCAAGGTTCCGACACTGAAGGTTGCGATGGCACTACAGGTCCGCACATAAGCATCCGTTACTTGTCTGTGGAACAGGTTCACCTGACTGCCTCCCCTGATATTGGTGATCATAGATGCGATCAGGATCATCATGGTTACTGTTTTAATACCGCCGGCAGTACCGGAGGGGGAACCTCCGATGAGCATGAGCACGATGTAGATCATGCAGGAAGCAGGGGTAAAACCGCTCTGATCGATAGTCGCAAAACCTGCGGTTCGTAGGGTCACCGACTGGAAAAAGCTTGCCAATACCTTCTTGCCGAAGGGAAGTTCTCCGATGGTCAGCGGGTTGTTCCACTCAAAGACTAAGGTCACCAACGCGCCGCCCAGGATCAATACCGCCGTAGCCACCAGCGCCATCTTGGCACGGATGCTCATCTTTTTGCGATACTGATGCTTCTTCTCGTCGCTGTGTGTGATCAGTCGCCAGATCTCCCAGTAGACCGGGAAGCCTAGGCCACCGGCCACGATCAATGTCATGGTGATCAGATTGATGGCAAGGTGATCGCGGTACTGCACCAGGCTGTTGCCGCCCAGCAGATCGATTCCCGCATTACAGTAAGCAGAAACCGAATGGAAAATACTGTACCAGATGCCCACCGGGCCGTACTCCGGCACAAAGATAAAGCAATATGCCAGCGCACCCAGTCCCTGGATCAGGCAGGATAATTTGATGATCCTCTTGGTCATGCGGATCAGACCGGACATGGAATCGGTGTTGTAGGCATTCTGGATCAGCATACGGTTCGTCAGACTGATCCTCTGTCCGAACAGTATCATCACCAGCACACTGAAAGTGATGACGCCCAAGCCCCCCACCTCGATCAGTACCAATAAGATGATCTGTCCCAGTGTGGTGAATGTGGCACCGATATTCACGGTGGAAAGACCGGTCACACAGATAGATGAAACTGCCACAAAGAACGCATCAATGGCAGGAATTCCGTTTACGGTACTCTCCGGCAGGCATAACAGCAGCGTGCCGATGATGATACCCAAAAGAAAACCGCCCATGATGATTCTTGTAGTTGTAATTCTGGTATGTTTTGTTTTCTTCAATCCTGTTCTTCTTTCGAGATCAAAATATTACTGCATCCAATAGCTTGCGCCGCCCACCAGACTGATGAAGAAATACAGTCCGCAGTACAAGTGCCAGCAATAGATCACTGCCAGGCCAAGCTTAGCTGCCAAGCCTGCTCCCTTTCGCGGCATCTTCAGCCATTTCACCGCACACACAGTGAAAAGAACGAAGAGGCAGAAGCTGTAGCCCCAAAGGAAGTTGCCGTCCACTGCTCGATTTCCCTGCTCCGTGAGACACAGAGCTTCCAGAAATCCCAACGCAGCCATGCAGATGATAAAAAGATACTGCTTCTCCTTCACTACATCCTTCAAAGTAAACACAATCACCACACCGCAGAACAATGCGGAACAAAGCACCGCAAGTTTCGGTACGGAAGCATGCAGGGAAAAGGTGTACCAGGGATCAAAGGCGATACCGTTTCCGGTGTCATCGCCGAAAAGAACCATATTCTGCCAAAGGATCACCAGCCCGCTGGGAAGCAGGGCGGAACCGAAGGCAAGGATACGGGTGAATTTCACTTTGCGGAACAGATCCACCAAGAGGAAAATACCCATCACCGGTGAGAAGGCCAACAGGAAGCTGGGCTTGATGCCGGTACAAATGATATTGAGCCCTGCAAAGATGCACCACTCTTTCAAGGTGATGCCTTCCCTGTACTTCTCTTCCAGCTTCAGATAGGTGAGGAAGGTAAGCAATGCGAAGAGTTTCATGCAGACATAGGTGGAATTGTGCCACACATTGGGAGCCTGGTAACTGACGTAACGATATGCTCCCACAGACCGGATATACACAGGCATCACCAGGTTCAGGGAAAGAGATAAAAGCAGGGAGTACCAGCTTTTCTCCTGCATTCTGCCCAGGTGACACACCAGTGCCTCGGTGGCATAGATGGTTCCGTAGGCCATAACGCCCAGGAACAATGCAATGCCGATGGTGGTCTTGCCGAACAATATATGTAAGAGTTTGTATGCAAATGCCGTAAAGCTGTAATACCAGCCGTCCTCGATGATCATACTGATATGAAGCGGCAGATCGGACTGGTAAGGGCTTGCACCCAGATCACTTAAGACTGCCACGGACTGCTTGTAGAAAAGCCACAGGCAGGCCAGCCCGTACAGGGCAGTCACCACGTGCATCAGGATGCGAAGTCGCGGGTTTCTTTGTTTCATAAAAATACCTTTCGTTATTTGTACCGATTCCGGTGGATTCGGTGCCGTGTATTTGTACCGATTCCGGTGGAATCGATGCCGGGCAAAGGTTATTCTGTCACATTGCTTCTGCGAAGCAGATCATACTGTGCAGGCGTCTCGGAAAGCTTTATCCACAGTATCTGTCTGGAATGAGGGCAGCTGTCCACAGGATTCATCTCTGCATCGTACATCGCTTCCACACGTACCGGAATATTCTCCCCGTTTGGCTTCATGATCTCGATCTCTTCTCCCACGGAGAACTTGTTCTTCTGCTCGATGCGGATCAGGTCATCCTTCACTTCCTCGGTGATGCCTAAGTAGATATATTCGTTCACATAGGTGTTGTTGTCATAGATCTGGGTGTTCTCGTCAGGCTTTCCGAAGTAAAAACCGGTGGTGAACTGACGATAGGTACACTTGGATATCTCTGTGCGGTACCAGTCCATATTGGCACGGTAAGTCTCCTCCGAGATCTCATAATCATCCAGTGCCTTTCGGTAGGTTCTTGCCACCGCCGCCACATACAGAGCGGTCTTCATACGACCTTCGATCTTCAGGCTGTCGATACCGGAGGCTGCGATCTCGGGAATATACTCGATCATGCACAGGTCCTTGGAGTTAAAAATATAGGTGCCGCGCTCGTTCTCATAGACAGGCAGATATTCACCGGGTCTGGTCTCCTCCACCACCGCATATTTCCAGCGGCAGGGATGGGTGCAGGCACCGTGGTTGGCGTCTCTTCCCGTGAAATAATTGCTGAGCAGGCATCTTCCGGAGTAGGAGATACACATAGCGCCGTGAATAAAGCTCTCGATCTCCATCTCCTCAGGGATATTCTCGCGGATCTGACGGATCTCTTCCAGAGAAAGTTCTCTGGCGGATACCACTCTCTTGGCCCCTTGCTGCCACCAGAATCTGTAGGTCAGATAGTTGGTGTTATTCGCCTGGGTGGAAATATGGATCTCCACCTCCGGCCAGACCTCTCTTGCGAGAGTAAACATACCGGGATCGGAAATGATCAGGGCATCGCAAGGTTCCGGCTTCATATCTCGAAGCTCCGCAAAATACTTTTTCGCGCCCTCCAAATCATAATTATGTGCCAGAATATTGGCGGTCACATATACCTTTACCTGATGTGCGTGAGCGAAAGCGATTCCCTCCGCCATATCTTCCGGGGAAAAATTCTTCGCCTTGGCGCGCAGGCCAAAAGCCTCACCGCCGATATATACTGCATCCGCGCCGAAAATAACTGCGGTCTTGAGTACCTCCAGACTGCTGGCGGGAATCAGAAGTTCCATTTTTCTTTTCATAGTTTTCCTGCCTTTCCTGTTCTAGAAGGTCTTCTTGGTGCTCAAAGTCACACCGTCTCCCACGGGGAGGATCACTGTCTCCAGGTCGGGATGGTGCTTCAGTTCGTATAAGTATTCTCTCATGCGGGCATGGATGGTTCTGTTTCTTCTGGTCACCGCAAAACGGGATTCGATGATGTCACCGTCCTGCAGCACATTGTCGCTGACCAACAACCCGCCGGGAGCCAAAAGTCTCATGATATCCGGCATGAAGTTGATGTACTGGCCCTTGGCTGCATCCATGAAGATCAGGTCGTAGCTTCCCTCCAGCTCCTTGAGGATCTCGATGGCATCTCCCTCCAACAGGGTGATGCGGTCCTCCGCGCCGGCTTTCTTAAAGTTTTCCTTCGCGATGGGGATCCGTTTCTCGTACTTTTCGATGGTGGTGATATGACAATCCTTCGGCGCATACTCGCTCATCAATAACGCAGAAAAGCCGATAGCGGTCCCGACCTCCAGGACGTTCTTCGGCTTTGCAAACTGAAGCAGAAACTTCAGCAAACTTTGCATGGATCTGCGGATGATGGGAACCTCCGTCTCCAACGCATACTTTTCTATCTCATTCAAAAAAGGAGTGTTGCCTTTATCCAAAGAATCGATAAAGGCAGCCATTCTCTCGTCAATAATCATTGGTCGATTTCCTTTACTGTGCTTCCTACTGATCGGTGCCCGCTGTCTCAAGAGGCTCTAAGTTAGCCCCGCTCATGCGCTCCATCATATCTTCAGCAGTCATGGCACTGTTCAGTGTGTAGGTGCCGGGCTTGAAATCCTCTCTGTACTCGGAAGCATAAAACTGCAGAGCAAAAAGCTTCGCATCGTTGATCAGGCCCTTGCTCTCCAAGAGATTGCCGATATCCAGAGGCTTCATCTTGGCAGTGATCACCACAGTCTCCTCCTTGGCATGCTGAGGATCTGCAGCAACTGCAGGCTCGGTGAAAATTCTGTATCCGTAATTGTAGCAGATGGTGGCACCGTTATAGATGATGTATACTGCCGCAAGGAGCAGAAACACTCTCAAAGCGGCTCCCACTATTGTCAAAAAAATCTTGGCTGCTTTCATATAATCCCTCCTACTGGAAGTCGATCTCACCTGTGATTCTCATGGTGATATCTTGAATCATTCTGCACAGATCCACCTCGGCAGCCAGGAAATCGCTTACCAGGGGATTCTGTCTGAAGTATTCATATTCTTTTTCAAAACGATCCAGCTTCTCGAAATCAATATCCTGGCTGGTCTGCAGCATAAAATTACGTCTGCGGAACTCGTCGATCTGTGCTTTCAACGCGGGATCCTGAAGGACCTTCTCCAGCACGTCGCGATAGCTTAGGTATTCTTCGCTGCTTTTGATCGCTGACAGCAATGCATCGGTTGCTTCTTTCACACTGTTCATCTTCTGACTAAACCTCCATAATGATGGGTAAGATCATGGGACGACGCTTGGTCTTCTTCCATACGAACTCGCCCAGAGCATCCTTGGTGGCGCTCTTTAATTTGCCCCAGTCGGTGATATGTCTGTCAAAACATCTCTGCAATGCTTCATCCACCACACTGCGAGCCTCCTCGATCAGTTCATCGGATTCCTTCACGAATACGAAACCGCGGGATACGATATCGGGTCCTGCCAGAAGTTCTCCGGTACAGCTGTCAAGGCTCATAACTACTACCATGATACCGTCCTCTGCCAGATGCTGACGGTCACGCAGTACCACATTTCCTACATCGCCTACGCCCAAACCATCTACCAGGATCGCTCCGACAGGTACCTTTCCGGTGACTTCAGCGCTCTCTTCATCCAGTTCCAGCACGTCGCCGGAGGAAAGGATGTAGGTGTTCTCCTTGGGAATTCCCAGAGTCTGTGCGATCTTCGCCTGTGCCTTCAGATGCTTGTACTCACCGTGAACGGGGATCGCATACTTGGGGCGGATCAGGGTATACATCAGCTTGATCTCTTCCTGGCAGGCATGTCCGGATACATGAGCATCCTGGAAAATAACATCTGCGCCCTTTCTGAGAAGCTCATTGATGACCTTGGTCACGGACTTTTCGTTGCCGGGAATAGGATTGGAGGAGAAAATAACGGTATCTCCCGCACCGATGGTGATCTTTCTGTGAACACCGTTTGCCATACGGCTCAATGCCGCCATGCTCTCACCCTGGCTGCCGGTGGTAATGATGACCTGCATATTCTCAGGGTAGTTCTTCATCTGGTCCAGTTCTACCAGTGTATTGTCAGGAATGCTGATGCACTCCAGATTTCTTGCGGTCTCAATGATATTGACCATGCTGCGGCCTTCCACCGCTACCTTCTTGCCGAACTTGAAGGCGGTATTGATGATCTGCTGTACACGGTCTACATTGGAAGCAAAAGTTGCCACGAAGATACGGGTATTCTTATGCTCCTCAAACAGGTTGTCAAAGGTCTTGCCGACTGTACGCTCGGAAGGAGTAAAGCCGGGGCGCTCCGCATTGGTGGAATCGCACATCAGGGCCAGCACGCCCTTCTTGCCCAGCTCTGCAAAACGCTGCAAGTCTATGGCATCACCGAATACCGGTGTATAGTCCACCTTGAAGTCACCGGTGTGGATCACGGTACCCGCAGGGGAAGTGATCGCCAGTGCTGCCGCATCTACGATACTGTGGTTGGTTCTGATAAACTCTACTTTAAAGTCTCCCAGATTTACGGTCTGACCGAATTTTACTACTTTTCTCTTGGTTCCCTTGATCAGATCATGCTCACGGAACTTGTTCTCAATGATACCCATGGTCAGACGGGTCGCATAGATCGGCACGTTGATCTGCTTCAAGACATAAGGCATCGCGCCGATATGATCCTCATGTCCGTGGGTGATGACAAAGCCCTTGACCTTGTCGATATTATCCTGCAGGTATGTGATGTCGGGGATGACCAGATCGATTCCCAGCATATCATCTGCGGGAAAAGCCAGTCCGCAATCCACGACAACTATACTGTCTTCGTACTCGAAGGCAGTTATGTTCATACCAATCTGCTCCAAGCCACCCAAAGGAATGATCTTTAACTTGGAGCCTGTGATTGACTCTTTTTTCTTCAATTTTAAAACCTCCATGGTGTTCGGGCGCCCCGAATCACCTTTATTCAGACTTGAGATCTACATCCTCAAGCATATTTGCAAAAACGCCTGCCACTGCGTCCAGTTCGTCGTCATCGTCAACGATGGTATACACTGCTTCCGCATCTCCGTCCTTGGAAGTATCCTTCAGGATCAGTGCTTCACCGTCGCCCTCTTCTTCATCAGTGACAAGAATATAGTCTACACCGCCGATTCTGGTCTGCTCCAGAACAAAAAACTCCACGTATTCCTCTTCACTCAGTGCAAACTTGATTTTCTCCTGCTTAATCATTACTGTTCCTCTTTTTTGTGCCGATTCCTGTGGAATCGGTGCGTGCATAGTTTATATTTTTACTGTACGCTATCTTTATTCTCCATGCTGCGTCTGTCCAGGTAACCCTGCAAGATCAGTGTCGCAGCGATCATATCCACATAGTCTTTGCGATTCTCACGGCGAATACCTGCCTCCATCATGGTTCTGTCGGCAGCAACCGTGGTCAGTCTCTCGTCCCACATATGAACAGGCAAACCTGTTCTTCTCTCCAGTTTCTCACGAAATTCCTGGGTCAGTTCCACACGAATTCCCTCTGTGGCATTCATATTCTTAGGCAGTCCCAGAACGATCTCCTGCACGTCGTTCTGCACGATCAGTTCCTCAATACGGGCCAGGGTCTGTCTCAACTTATTCTCTTCCTTGCGTCGGATGATCTCCACGCCCTGGGCAGTGATCAGCAGAGGATCGCTGATAGCAACCCCCACAGTTTTAGACCCGAAATCCAGTCCCATGATTCTCATATGTCGATCCGCCTTTCCAAGCTTGTCTATTTCCAGTTCTTGTTACGAATGTACTCTGTGATCAGTTCTTCCACAAGCTCGTCTCTCTCCACCTTCATGATCAGGCTGCGGGCGTTCTTGTAGCTGGTGATATAAGTGGGATCTCCACTCATAATGTAACCAACGATCTGATTCACGGGATTGTAACCCTTCTCCGTAAGTGCTTCGTATACAGCAGAAAGTACGACCTTTGCCCCGGTCTCGGGCTCTGACTCTACTTTAAAATACTGTGTATTCCCCACGTTGTTCATAGTCTACCATACCTTTCGCAAATAAATGCCTATTCCCACCAAGTACCATTCTATAAGTGTAACGCATTTTGTGAAAAAAAACAAGTTACATCAGAATATCTTCCGCAAAGAAGCCGGTGACAGCCACTGTAACAACAGTGTTTTCTCCGATTCCCTCCCCCGCGGGAACCGCTACCTTCACATAATCCTTTGTGTGTCCCAGGTAGTAGATCTGTCCGTCCTTCTCGATGCGCTCCTCCAGCAGAACCTCTGCTTCCTTCCCTATGTATCTGCGGCGATATTCGTCGGAATGGCGCTTCTCCATCTCCAGAAGGATAGCACTTCTTTGTTTTTTCACAGGTTCCGGCACCTGATCGGACATTCTCGCTGCCACGGTGCCTGCGCGCTTGGAATACTGGAAGATATGCATCTCATAGAAGTGGATCTTCTCTAAAAATGCCTTGGTCGTCTCAAATTCTTCCTCGGTCTCTCCGGGGAATCCTACGATCACATCGGTGGTGATGGCAGGACTTTCGAAAGCGGCGCGCAAATATTCCACGCTTCTGTAGTATTCCTCCGCGGAGTACTTTCTATTCATTCTCTTCAGGGTAGCATCACATCCGCTCTGAAGGGACAGATGGAAGTGAGGGCAGACCTTGGATAAATTGGCCAGGCGCTTCGCGTTCTCCTCTGTAACGATCCTGGGCTCTAAGGAGCCGATGCGGATCCTCTCCACGCCTTCCACTTCGTGCAGCATCTCCACCAGGTCGATGAGTTTGCTCTCACCGGTATATTCAGGGCGCTCGCCGGTGCCCAGTTCCTTGCTTTCTCCTCTCTCCCAGGCCTCGCTGTCAAAGTCGATGCCGTAGGAGCTGATATGGATACCTGTCAGCACGATCTCCTTGTAACCCTTTGCCACGATACCCTTCACCTCGCGAAGCACGTCCTCCGCCTTGCGGCTTCTGACTCTGCCTCTCGCATAGGGGATGGCACAGTAGGAGCAGAACTGATTGCAGCCGTCCTGCACCTTGATGTAAGCTCTGGTGTGCTCTGCGGTCTGGGTCAGCTGCATCTCCTCATACTCGTAGGTATGATTGATGTCGGGAATGGTGGTCGCTCCCAGGGTCTTCAGGTTCTCGGATACAGGCTCCGCACTGTCAGACTGAAGTTCTCTCTGTCGCAGATATTCCTCCAGGATCTCAACGATATCCTTCTTACGATTGTTGCCGATGGCCAGGTCTACGCTGGTGTCACTTTCCACAGCCTGCTGCCCGGTCTGCACATAGCAGCCTACCGCAACCACAACCGCTTCCGGATTCATCTGCTTCGCACGGTGCAGCATCTGACGGCTCTTTCTGTCCGCCATATTGGTCACGGTACAGGTATTCACGATATAGATATCCGCCTTCTGATCGAAGGATACGATCTCATATCCCTTTTCCTGCAGTCTCTGCTGCATGACTTCTATTTCATAGGAGTTTACCTTGCATCCAAGATTATGTAATGCAACACTTTTCATAGAAAACCTCTCATATCGTACTATTTATTTGGAGTAATCGTGCATTCTTTGTCCTTGACTTTTAGAATTGTAACTTATATTATGTACTCAGAAGGTATGATATTTCATTCAGGAGGTAATATAAAATGAAAACAGTACAGATTTGCTTAAATTCTATCGACAAGGTTAAGTCCTTCGTAAATGACATTACCAAGTTTGATTATGACTTTGATCTGGTATCCGGCAGATACGTTATCGATGCTAAGTCCATCATGGGTATCTTCAGCCTTGACCTTTCCAAGCCTATCGACCTGAACATTCATGCAGAGGACGGCGCTGATGATGTACTTGCTGTTCTGAAGCCTTACATCGTTTAATCGATACCAACAAAAGAATGAATAAAGCTCCGAAGGACTCGATCACTTCGGAGCTTTTTTATTGCCTTTTTATTCTACAATAATCAGTTCGTCAGTCTCAAGCGCAGTCTGAACCAGCTCCTCAATCTTTTCATCCAAATTATGCTCATGCTTACGGATGACATTCAGATTGGGTTTGGTAACAGGATGCTTTGCAACGAAAATGGTACAGCAGTCTTCAAAAGGAAGAATGGAGGTCTCGAAGGTATTGATCTTCTTGGATACCACCACGATCTCCTCCTTATCGAAGCCGATCAGGGGTCTGTACACGGGCAGCTCGCAGACTTCGTTGGTGGCGATCAGGGAATTCATGGTCTGGGAAGCTACCTGACCGATGCTCTCACCGGTGATCAGACCTAAGCAGCCGGTCTGCTTTGCGATGGTCTCTGCGATACGCATCATGTAACGACGCATAATGATGGTCAGCTCCTCGTGAGGACATTTCTCATGAATGTAGAGCTGAATATCGGTAAAGTTGATGACATGCAGGTAGATCGGTCCGGTGTATTTGGAAACCAGTCTTGCCAGATCCACTACCTTCTGCTTTGCTCTCTCGCTGGTGTAAGGCGGTGCATGGAAATACACTGCATCGATCTTAACGCCACGCTTAGAGATCATATATCCTGCAACAGGAGAATCGATTCCGCCGGAAAGTAAGAGCATTGCCTTACCGCCGGTGCCCACAGGCATACCGCCGGGTCCGGGGATCACGGTGGAATAAATGTAGATCTTCTCGCGGATCTCCACATTCAGAACCATCTCAGGCTCATGCACATCTACATGCATCTCGGGATAAGTATCCAGAAGCACTTCACCCAGTCTCGCATTCACTTCCATGGATTCGATAGGATAATTCTTGTCGATACGTCTGCAATGTACCTTGAAGGACATATTTTTGTCCGCATATACATCGTCGATATATTTCACTACTACTTCCTTCAGCTTCTCGAAGCCTTCCTCGGGAACATAGATCATAGGGCAGATACCTACGATACCGAATACGTGCTGCAGGGCATCGATGGTCTCGTCGTAGTCGAACTCGCTCTGTGCCTCAACAAAGATTCTACCCTGGGTCTTGGAGATGAAGAACTTACCATCCACCTTCTTCAGCGCATACTTGATCTGATGGATCAGTGCATCCTCGAAAAGGTGTCTGTTCTTACCCTTGATAGCGATCTCTGCATATTTTATCAAAAAAGCAGTAAACATTTTCTCTTACCTTTCTTACTGTCGGTTATTTCCTTGCGTATCTACGCAGTATAGGAATTTTATCATACATCTCAGCCAAAGTATAGTCCAATTCTTCCCTGGTGGTGTACACACTGAAACTGAATCGAATGGTGCTTTCCAGCTGCTTGCTGTCGGCGCCGATGGCCTTCAAGGTAGCGGAAGGCTGAGGCTTATGGGAGGAGCAGGCGCTGCCTGCACTGACATAGATCCCCTTTTCCTCCAATGTGTGGAGAAGTACCTCTGCCCGCACACCGTATACGGAGACGCTGACGATATGAGGTGCTGTGCCGGTGATCTCATCCTCTCCGGGAAGAAGTCCGTTTACCTTCACATTCTCCAGCTTGCGAACGCCCTCCACGAAATATCGCTTCAGTTCATACAATCTCTGAATATCCTCGTCAAAGTGTGCATATAAAAGTTCCGCAGCCTTTGCCATACATGCCGCGCCGGGCACGTTGTCGGTACCGGAACGCAGATTCATCTGCTGGCCGCCGCCGAAAAGGATCGGCTGGATCTTCACCTTCTCGTTGACATAGAGAAGACCTACGCCCTTGGGTCCGTGGATCTTGTGGGAACTTACCGCCATCAGATCGATACCCATCTTCTTGGGATAGATCCTGACTTTGCCGAAGCCCTGCACCGCATCCACATGGAACAGGGTGTTGGGATTCAATTTCTTGATCAGGCTGCCTGCCTCCGCAATGGGCTGGACCGCGCCGATCTCGTTGTTTATATACATGATGGAGACCAGAATAGTGTCAGGTCTCATAGCATTCTGCAGATCCTCTAAGGAAATGCGGCCGGTATTGTCCACGGGAAGATAAGTCACTTCAAAGCCCTGGCTCTCCAGATATTCACAGGTCTTTCGAACCGCTGCATGCTCCACCTGGGTGGTAATGATGTGCTTTCCTCTTCTGTTATTTGCCATGGCACAACCGATCAGTGCCAGATTATCGGACTCGGTACCTCCGGAGGTGAAGAAGATCTCCTTGGCATTTACCTTCAACAGTTTTGCAAGGGTCTCTCTTGCGTAGCGCAGATAGTTTTCACTCTCCACGCCCTTCATATGAAGGCTGGACGGGTTGCCATAGTCTTCACACATTATCTTCACTGCCAACTCTGCCACCTCGGGGAATACTCTGGTGGTCGCGGAATTGTCCAAATATGCTTCCATAGTCTTTAAGCCCCTTTCATCTCATTTACTAATATATGACAAAATAGTAAATTCGCTCGCTTTTACTCTCGTCCTTCCAGCAGATAGGAAAGCCAGGCAAGTACGGTGAACCCTGCGGTCTCGGTGCGCAGGATCCTGCGGCCTAAAGTGATGGGCTCCACACCGTTTTCCAGCGCATAGGCGATCTCGCTCTCGTCAAAACCGCCTTCCGGTCCGATGAATACCGCGATACTGTCTCCGGGTCTCACTGCATTCAAAAGATCTCTGGTCTTCTCCATATCCTCCGCAAGTTCGTAGGGGATAATTCTGACACTCATGTCAGAAGCCTTTCGAATGGCTTCCTTGAAACTCATAACTCCGGTCACTTCCGGAATAATGCTTCGTTTGCTCTGCTTTGCAGCAGCCTCACTGATACCCTGCCAGCGGCTGATCTTGGAAGCAGCCTTCTTGTCATCCAGTTTCACAACGCAGCGCTTGGTAGCCACGGGCACGATCTGTGCTGCCCCCAGTTCCACCGCCTTCTGAATGATCAGCTCCATCTTGTCCGCCTTGGGCAGACCCTGAAACAGAGTGATCTTCGCAGGCAATTCCACGTTGTTCTCCTTGATGAAGCGAAGCTCACAGAGTACACTGTCCTCCCCGAAGGAAGTAATAGCACAGCGATACTCTCTGTCTGTGACGCCATCACCCACATTCAGTTCTTCCCCGATCTTCATGCGGAGAACGTTCTTGATGTGGTTTACGTCGCTTCCATATATTATGACACGTTTGTCATTTTCACTGATCTGGCTCGGTTCTACGAAAAAATGATACATTACGCTTCTTTCTGTGCGGTCACGCTGACCCACTCGCCCTGATAAGTCACCTCAAGCACCTTAAGGCCTGCTGCCTTCACTGCTTCTACCACGGTAGTCTCCTTGTCATCGATGATACCGGAGGTGATATAGATTCCGCCGGGCTTCAGCTGGTTTACGATCACGGGTGTCAAAGGCACCAGTACATCAGCCAGAATGTTAGCCACAACGATATCGTAGCAGTTGTAACCTACTTTATCCTGCACTTCCTTCTCGGAAATGATATTGCCGATCATCATCTCGAACTGCTCGGGCTTGATGCCGTTCACTTCACAGTTCTGAGCCACTGCTTCGATGGCACAGATATCCAGATCGGTACCTACCGCATGCTTTGCGCCGAACATCAGGGAAAGGATCGCAAGGATACCGCTGCCGGTACCTACATCCAGAAGCTCGGTCTCGGGGGTGATGAACTTACGCAGCTGTCTGATACAGAGCTGGGTGGTCTCATGCATACCGGTACCGAATGCTGTGCCGGGATCGATGTGCAGAACCATCTTCTCCTTATCATCGGGCTTGATATCCTCCCAGGAAGGGATCACCAGAATATCAGCGATATAGAACTGATGGGAATACTGCTGCCAGTTGTTGATCCAGTCGATATCCTCTGTCTCGTCTACGGTCA
>JAKSRX010000010.1 GCA_024403365.1 Acetatifactor sp.
TAAAGCACGAGAACCTCACCGCAGAGTTGGCACGTACAACTTATGCGGACGGCACCAAGGTTTATGTAAACTACAGCTATGAAGCAGTTAGCTGTCCCGACGGTACAGTTCCTGCCAGAGATTACATGGTAGTGAAATAAGTTAGATTCGAAGATTAATTAGAAAGGGCTAAAGTTATGAAGAAGCAAAAGAACAAATTAGCTGGTCTTCAAAAGCGTAAGGCGATCTCGGGATATGTGTTTATTTCACCGTTCATCATTGGTTTCCTTGTATTCCTTGTAAAACCGATGTTCGAGTCATTGTACATGAGCTTTTGTAAGGTTGAGCTGGGTGCAGGTATCTTTAATAAGAACTTCACCGGTATCGCAAACTTCAAGTATATTTTTACAGTAGACGCTGACTTTAACAGACTCCTGGTAGAGGAGTTCTCCAAGATGATGCTCTACTCCGTGGCAATCATGGTATTCAGTTTCTTCGTTTCCTTGATTCTGAACCAGGAATTCCGTGGCCGTGCGCTGGTGCGTGCGGTGTTCTTCCTTCCCGTTATCCTGGCTTCCGGTGTTATCCTGGGCCTGGAGAAGAACAACTCCCTGATGGCACAGATCGCTCAGACCATCGAGCTGAATGCCGAGGGCGTCAGCATTACCGGAGCACTGGAGAGCCTGCTTCGTACCGCAGGTGTCGGTGTTAAGGCATATGAGAAGGTATTCGAGGTAATCGATAACATTTATGATATCGCAATTGCTTCCGGTATCCAGATCATCATTTTCCTGTCCGGTCTGCAGACAATTTCTTCCAGTATGTATGAGGCAGCTGACATCGAAGGCTGTACCAAGTGGGAGAGCCTTTGGAAGATCACCTTCCCTATGATCAGTTCCATGTTCCTTGTAAACTGGATCTACACCATTATCGACTTCTGTATGAGAACCGATAACGAAATCATCAAAAAGATTTCCGATACCATGACAATGCTGCTGGACTACGGTACTGCATCTGCGATGTCTTGGGTATACTTCGTTATCGTAATCGTATTTGTCGGAATCACCTCATTTTTCATTTCGAAGGGGGTATACTACTATGACTAAATCAGAAGCTAAGAAGGTTAGCAAATATGCTAACTTCTGGGAAAGAAATAAAAAGTCTCAGGGTTACCTGCTTCAGAAAACATTGATGGGTTACGGCATCAGCATCGTAAGATTTATCCTGCTGTTCGGTATGTGCTTCCTGATCCTGCAGCCGATCTTCAATAAGATCTCCGTAAGCTTTATGTCAGAGCACGACCTCTACAGCCCCGTAGTAATCAACATTCCTGAGCACTTCACAGCTGATAACTATTATCTAGCTGCTGAGTTGATGTCCTACAAAGAGGCACTTAAGAACTCCCTGATCGTTTCCTTAACGATCGCATTGTTACAGATCGCTATGTGTACACTGGTTGGTTACGGTTTCGCAAGATTCAACTTCCCTTTGAAGAAGTTCTGGTTTGCCTGCGTTATCCTGATCATCCTGATTCCCCCTCAGACCATTTCCTCATCACTGCATCTGCACTTCAGATTCTTTGATGTACTGGGAATCATCAGCAAGGTAAGAGGAGAGACCATCAATATGACCGGTTCCAAACTTCCTTACTATATGATGAGTGCCGGCTGTATGGGTCTGAAGAACGGTCTGTACATTTACATGATCCGTCAGTTCTTCCGTAATATCCCCGGCGACCTGGAAGAGGCTGCTTACGTAGACGGTTGTGGCACATTAAAGACCTTCCTGAGAATTATGCTGCCTCAGTCCAAGCCTATCGTTACTTCCTGTTTCCTGTTTGCATTCGTATGGCAGTGGACAGACGGTTTCTACTCCAAGTTGTTCCTTGGTAACACTAAGCTGGTATCAACCGGCCTTGCTCGTATCGTAGATAGCTTGGCAGCATACATGATGAGAATTCTGAATGTTAAGACCACTATCTCCCCCAGCTATGCAAACTGTATTCTTGCTACAGGTACTCTGATGATCATCCTTCCTTTGATCGTTATCTACCTGTTCGCACAGAGAGCATTCGTTGAGAGTATTGCTAGTACCGGTATTAAGATGTAAAACAAACAAAAAGAGTGCAGTTATGAAATGAAAATTTCATAATTGCATTCTTAAAAACAATATGGTATAATACAAGAGATATGAATTGTCAGGCTCTTTGAGTAACCCGGAAAAATACTCAAAAAATACAAAGCCGAGACATATTTATATATTTCAAGGAGGATGAAAAATGAAAAGAGAGATGTTTAGAAAACTGATGGCAGTTTCCCTTGCTACAGTTATGACTGTTGGTCTCGCTGGTTGTGGCGAAGAAGCTGCACCTTCTACCGAGAGCAAGGAATCTAAGCCCGCTGAGTCCAAGTCCGAAGAGCCTGTTGCAAGCTCCGAGGAAGAGGATCTTGGTGCTTATACCGTTCTTAAGGACGCTAACGGCAACGTATACGACCTTGGCGGTATGGAAGTTATTATCCGTGACTGGTGGTCTTCCGGTGAGAGATCCGAAGAGCCTACCAAGTTCGAGGAAGCAAAGTATGAGTATCTTGACTGGGCTATGGAGACCTACAACTTCACTATTAAGGAAGTTGCTATTTCTGACTGGGGTTCCGCACCTCAGGACTTCATCGACTACGTAACCACCGGTGGCGATGATAACAACTATGTATTCACTGTACGTGCAGATGCATCCAGCACTTCCGCTATGTATAACGGTCTGATGTACGACCTCAGCACTCTTGATCGCCTTGACTTCTCCGAAGCTAAGTTCCCACGAAACAAGCTTCATGAAGTATTCACATGGGGTGACAAGATCTGCGCTATGCATACTGGTTATGCAGAGCCTCGTACAGGTATGTACTTCAACAAGAGACTGCTTACCGAAGCTGGTATCGATCCCGATTCCATCTATGAGATGCAGGCAAACGGAACTTGGACTTGGCAGGCATGGTTCGACATGATGGATAAGATCCAGGTTGATAGAGACAACGATGGTAAGGTTGACGTTGCTGGTTTCGATGCTAACCACGGTGCTGTTGTATGTCAGGCTGTTTACTCCAACTACTCTGAGTTCGTTGGTAAGGACGCTAACGGAGCATTCGTTTGGAAGGGTGAAGATCCTGCAACTATCGAAGCTCTTGAGTTCTATGTAGAAGCTTGTAAGAAGTATGGCTACGTTCACGGCGAAGATGAGACCCAGTGGGACTTCTACAAGACCGCATTCGAGAACGGCTACTGCGCATTCTGTCCTGAAGATGAGTACGCTGGTACTCCTGGTAACTTCCTTGCAAACGAGATGAATGACGAGATCGGCTTCGCATTCTTCCCCAAGGGACCTCAGGCTGCTGACTACATCAACTGCTGGTCTGACAACCCTCAGGTTATCCCTGCTTGCTACGATGCTGACAAGGCTTGGAAGATCGCATTCGCTTACAACATCTACACCAATGATGTTCCCGGATATGAAGGATATCAGGATCTGAGTGCAGCTCGTAAGGGTAAGTTTGATGCTAGATCTATCGATGAGACTGTAGCACCTATGTCCGATCCTGCTAAGGGTATGGTTACATACCACGGCATGGTTCCTAACATGAATCCTTATCCTGATTTCATCTGGGCATTCAACGCTGGATGTGAGTCCGTACAGGCTACGATCGATGGCAAAAAGAACGAGTTCATTACTCTGATCGATGAGGCTAACGCTGCAGCAGGTAAGTAATTTCTGCTAAAGCTGTTTAGGTAACTTAATATTTAAGGGTGGTGTTTTCCGGGCGCCACCCTTTTTTATTTGTCTTTTCAGAATCATATTTTTATGTTATACTTGTAATTGTTCCATTTCTTGTCTTTCGAGAGTCTGTTATGCAGGAATTGGAAAGACCGGAAATACTATTAAGAATGGAGAATCAATATGGAAGTTAATTTTCATTTGCCCGGACTTCGTCAGAATTATCCTTTGAATATGCTGATCGTCAGCTTGCTGAAGTCTAAGCCGGAATTTTTCAGAGAGGGTGTTAAGATCGGTTCCTTCTTCGGAGAGTTTCCTACATCTCTGTGGGCCGGCGGACGTCCCTCTAACTATGATCAGTGTGATTCCAATTACATCCAGCAGGTCGTAAAGCATGTCAATGCAGCAGGTATTCCTGTCAGATATACCTATACCAATAAACTTCTGAATGAGCATGATCTTGCAGATCCTTACTGTAACTTCTGTATGCAGGTTGCAGATAACGGCATGAATGAAGTCATGATCTATTCTCCGATTCTGGAAGAGTATATCAGAGAGAAATATCCCAGCTATAAGTTGAACAGTTCTACCTGCAAGGAGATCCGTAATATTGATGATGTAAATGCAGAGTTGAAGAAGCCTTATTACCTTGTGGTTTTGGACTATAACTTCAATAACAAGTTCGAAGATCTGGAGAAGATCGAGGACAAGGGCAGATGTGAGATACTTGTAAATACCTTGTGTACTCCTAATTGTCCCAGAAGAGGAGCTCACTATGACAATATCTCCAAGAACCAGAGAATCATGCTGAAGAACAGAACTTTGCCCAAGGACAAGCAGATCCCCTTGGAGCATTGGTACTGCGAGTACGGTGAGTTCAACTGTATTCATACCATTCAGGGATACAGCACTTACATTTCTCCCGAGGCGATCTGGGAGAAGTATGTTCCCATGGGATTTAAGCATTTCAAGATCGAGGGTAGAACCGCTAATGTATTCTCCCTGATCGAGACTTATGTACACTATCTGATCAAGCCCGAGAGACAGGGTGAGGCGAGAATCCTGCTTCTCAACAACCTGAAGGCCAACAGGATCATTGTTGTAAATCAGCCCAGACCTTCTCAGTGGCCTTAATGGATCAGTTTTTGGGGGAATAAGATGGCAAAAGAAGTATATTGGCATTTGCCGGGCTTCTGCTATTTCAGACTGTTGAACCAGATGATCATCAATATGATGCATGATTATCCCGATAAATTCCGCGAGGGGTACAAGATCGGTTCCGTATACGGAACCTTTCCGGGAGCGATCTGGAATGGCGGCAGGGCAGTTATGGGCTTTACCGGCAAGAATGATATTCAGAATATTTTGAAGACCTACAACGATAAGGGAGTTCCGGTACGATTCACCTGGACCAATTCTCTGATTGAGGAGAAGCATGTATATGACACCTACTGCAACCTGATCATGAAACTGGCTGACAATGGCCTGAATCAAGTATTGGTGAATGCGCCTGTGTTGGAAGATTATATCCGCAGGGAATACCCGAATTTCCCCAGAATTTCTTCCACAACAAAGCGTATCGTGGATGTGGATGCTATGATCGAGGAACTGCAGAAGGATTATCATCTGGTGGTGCTGGATTATGATTTAAATCATAACGAAGAGGCGCTGGAGAAGCTGGAGCCCTATGCAGGACGAGTAGAGATATTGGTAAATGAGGTGTGCTACCCGGGCTGTAAGATGCGTTCCGAGCACTATTTACAGCAGTCTAAGATGCAGTTGGAGTTCGATGTCAACACTGCATTCCCTTGTCCCAATAAGACACAGGAGCGCAAGTTCGCAGAGTGTATGGACAGACCAGCCTTTATCTCCAATGAGCAGATCGGCAGTTATATTGACAGAGGCTATGTCAACTTTAAGATCGTAGGAAGAGGAATGCCTTTAGAATTTGCCAAGGAATCCTACCTGTACTACCTGGTAAAGGATGAACATCGCGAGTTCATTCGCGGTAAGATCGATGCTTTATTTGCACAGATCCAGGCGATGCAGAGAAGAAAATAACGGATAATGATGAGAGCGATTTCGAGAGAAGTCGCTCTTTTTATGTCTGTAGGAGCCCCCTTTTTTCAAGATAGCAACATTTGAGTAAGAAATCACAATGTGTAAAGAGTAATCAACACATTAATGCGGTAAAATGTTACTTGGTATAATTTGTCCAATGAGACAGAACTGAAAGGTATGAAGATATGAGGAGATTCAAAAGAATCCTGGCGTTAGGCCTGACAGCGATGATGCTGAGTGCCTGCGGCCAGAATACTGTAGAGGAGAGTCTGGTCGTAGTAGAGCATGAGAAGGAAGGGGAAGGCGTTTCCTATGAATTCGCCATCGCTGAGATCGGTAATGTTGTCAAGACTCAGAAGGTCAATTGTGAATATCGACAGAACAAAGAACAGCGTGCCAGCTTCCAGATCAACGGTAAACTGGTTGACCGCGTACTGGTCAAGCAGGGCGACTATGTGAAAAAGGGTGACGTTCTTGCGACTCTTTCCAGCAGAGAACTGGAGCGTAAGATCGAGGACGTCAAATACAGAATCAAGAGAGCCGAGATCCAGCTGAAGAATCTGGAAGTAAATGAACTGAATGATATCCAGGAAGCCTGGGTACAGTTTATGGCTTACACAAGACAGAGTGCAGAGGATAACAAGAATACCAAGGCTAAGGTAGAGAATATCCAGAAGAATTATCGTTATCAGAAGGAGGATCTGACTGATTCCCTGAATAATGATAAGAAAAACCTTGCACAGCTGCAGGGAGATCTGAGCCGAAGCAAACTGGTGGCAGAGATGGACGGTATGGTCCTGAAGATGAAGGATAATCTGCTGTATTCCACTTCTAAGTACGGCGAAGAGATCATCACCATCATGGATATTTCCGACTGCTTCTTTGAAACAAAGGTGCCGAATCCGCAGGAACTGTTCCGTGAAGGCGAGGCAGTGACCATGAATATCGTGTACGGTGCCGCAGCAGGTGAATACAAACTGATTCCCCACGAGATGGATAAGTGGGGAGAAACTCAGGTGTTCGAGATCCTGGACGGCCCTGAGGGCAGCGAGATCGAAGTAGGCACTCTCGGAACCATGATCGCGGTCTGTGAAAGCAGAAGCGATGTGCTTTGTGTAGATGCAAGAGCCATCCACAAAGCAGATGATAAATATTATGTGTATGTTCTCAGTGCGGACAATCTCAGAGAGATCCGCTGGGTAGAAGCAGGACTGGTAGGCGATGAAGCCGTTGAGATCCTGAGCGGCATCACAGAAGGGGAGAAGGTTATTCTGAAATGAGTATAAAGAAATATACATCAATTACAAAGAAAAGTTTGGCCGGTCTCCTGGCTGCAAGCATGCTGCTTTCCCTGAGTGCCTGCGGCTCTACCACGGAAGAGGTTTCATCCGAGGTGATCGAGCTGGTGGAACCTGTGACCGCCGGTGCGAAGTATGAAGACGTTGCCAGAAGAACTATGTATGAGACCAATCTCTATAACGCTATGGTCTGTCCTCAGGTGCAGGAATACGAGATGGAGGTCAGCGGTCAGAGATTTGAGGCCTATGATGTGACTCCCGGCCTGTATGTGAAGAAGGGAGAGACTCTGCTTCACAGCAATACGGAAGATATCGATAAGCAGATCAAGGAAACGCGTAAGAGCATTCTGGAGTATGAGAGCGATCATGAGGAGTATCTTCGTGATGCCAAAGAAGAGCTGGAGAAGACCGCGGTAGAGCGCGACAAATTCGCTGATTACATGAAGCGTGCCGAGGCAGCCAAGCCCGAAGAAAAGATCACGGTAACAGATCCTGTCACGGGATTGGATAACGAGGAAGACAATCCGGAGTACATAGAGTGGGAGAAACAGTACAATCAGTTGGACAGTTCCTTCCGTGTTCAGTATATCGCTTACGAGAAGCAGCAGGCAGCTATTGAACAGAACGATGAACTGTTCAAACTGGACCTGGCCTACAGAAAGACCCAGTTGAACCGTCTGATCCAGGACAGACAGGGCAATACCATTGTTTCCGGTATGGACGGTTATGTGGGTGCGGCACGTTTCCTGAGCAAGGGCGACTGGATGGATTTCAACAAGCCTCTGATGGCTGTGATCAACAAGGACAAGAAAGAGATCCGCTGCGAATATATCTCCAAGGGTATGATCAATACCGCAGTGGAAGTATACGCACTGGTGGACGGTAAGCGTTATGACGTAGATTATCAGGCCATCGAGAATGAAGAGAAGAAGCAGCTGGAGGAGAAATTCGGCAAGGCGTATTCTACTTTCACTCTTTCCGATCAGAGTGTAGAACTGACATTGGGTCAGCTGGTCATGATCGTAGTGGTAAAGAAATCTCATGAAGATGTGCTCTGCATTCCCAAGGATTCCTTGAAGAGCGATGATCAGGGCTTCTTTGTATACCTGATCGATGGTGAGAAGAAGAACAAAACTTACGTTAAGACAGGTATGAATGACGGATTTTATCTGGAGATCACTTCCGGCTTACAGGAAGGTGACCATGTTATGGTGGAAGAGACCACTCCTGTATACGGAACCAAGACAGAAGTCCTGAAGACAGGCACTGTCAATTATGCCTTCAAGGGTACCGGATATCTGTATTATCCTACCTCCCAGTGGGTCGTCAATCCCGTGGAATACGGTACCAGCTACTATATGGAGAACCTGGTTCATAATTACCAGCAGGTCAAGAAAGGTGAAGTGCTTGCCCGCATCAGAGTGGTTGCCGACAATGTGACTTTGGAAAAGAATCAGCAGAAGCTGGAGCGAGCTAAGGAACGTCTGAAGGATATGATCGATATCCAGAAGGAAGACGAATACCAGAAGCAGATCGAGGCAAAACAGCAGGAGATCGCAGATCTGGAAGAACTGATCCAGGATATGAAGAAGAATTTTGCCATCAAGGAGATCAAGTCTCCCATCGATGGTATCATCACAGAGGTAAGAGAGTATGACACAGACTCCTTGCTGAACTACGGCGCAGCATTGTACCAGATCGCTGACGAGTCCCGCAGTTATATCTTTGTAAACGATGAAAAGGGTCAGTTGAGCTATGGTAATCAGGCTGTGATCACCTTCAAGGGTGCCGATGGCCAGCAGGCTACTGCTACCGGAGAAGTGGTGACACTGGGAGATACCGAGGTCAGCCAGTACCTGTCTTCCGATAACAAGGTGTATGTCGGCCGTAACACTTACACCAGAGGAACTCTGGTCATGGTGGATCCCGAGTATGCAGGTGATCTGGCAGGCAGCAACGCCAGAAACGACGGCTACTGGAACAGAAATACGTTCCAGGTGGAAGTAAAGACCCGAGAGATGAAGAATGTAGTCAAGGTGCCCAGAAGAGCGGTTACCGAGAAAAACGGTATCACTTATGTGCACGTAAAAAATGCTGACGGTTCCATCTCGTACAAACGATTTATTTCAGGTGGTTCAGACGGTACCTCATATTGGGTAGTAGATGGTCTGACGGAAGGAATGGAAGTATGCTTAGAATAATGTTTCAAAAACTCTGGCACAAAAAATGGATGAACCTGTGCCTGCTGCTCGGCAGTATTCTTTTGATTGCCACAGTGGTCAGCTTCCCTCTGTATCAGAGTGCCGCATATGACAGAATGGTTCAGGATGAATTCCGCAGCTACTATTCCGCCGAAGGACAGTGGCCCGGTCTGAACTCCATGATCTTTGTTTCCCAGAAGGATAACGGTGGTGTTGCGATAACCCGTATGGAGAATTTTAACGATACCATCTTCGATGATCTGGGAGTGACCAAGAAAGACACGATCTGCTCCTATCAGTTGTCTCAGTTCGAAGCGGTTTCTACCATGCAGCGTGAAGATATGAGCGTTAAGGCAGTGAACCTTGCAACGATCTCCGACCTGGAGAACCATGTAAAGCTGCTTGCAGGTGAGATGTATTCTGAAAAGGGCGTGGATGATGACGGTGCACTGCAGGTAGTGATCAGCCAGTCTGCCATGATCAAATTGCAGGTACTGGTAGGCGAGACCATCAAGCTGAAGGGCTCCAAGGGCATTGACGGCAAAGAGATCCGCCTGCGCATCACAGGTATCGTGGCAGAGGAAGATCCTGCTGATTTCTATTGGCAGGAAGGACTGGATGCCAAGAACAATGTGTGCCTGATGAACTTTGACACCTTTAAGGAGCATTTTACAGGTGAAAACGCCAGAAGATATACCATCACCTGTAAGTATTTCTCCCTGCTTGAATATGATGATATTCTTGCCGATCAGGTAGATCACCTGGCAGAGGCAACCAGATATATGGCTAACGAGGGACCTTTCAAGGCAACCATGAAAGAGCCTGCTTACCTGGATATCTTAGATTCCTTCCTGACCAAGAGAGGACGTATCGATGCAACTCTGCAGATCCTGCAGATCCCCGTGCTTATCATGCTGGGCGCCTTCCTGTTTATGATCTCCGGTCAGATGTATGACATGGAGAGAAACGAGATCTCCGTAATCAAGAGCCGAGGCAGTTCCGGCGGACAGATCTTCAGATTGTACCTGTACCAGATGATCTTCATCAGCCTTTTGGGCGGGGCATTGGGTATCCCTCTGGGCGCAGTATTCAGCAGGATCTTGGGTTCTGCACGTAACTTCCTGGAGTTTGATGCCGCAAAGTCTTTGCCGGTGAAGTTTACTACACAGACTGCAGAATATGCACTGGCAGCCATCCTGGTGGTATTGGCCATCATGACTCTGCCTGCTATCAAGCACAGCCGTGTTACCATCGTTAATCTGAAGCAGCAGAAGGCATTGAAGAAAAAGAGCCTCTGGGAGAAACTGTTCCTGGATGTGATACTGCTGGCCGTTTCCCTTTACGGTTATTATACTTTCAGCAAATCCGGTGATGAACTGGGTAAGAGCGTTATGATGGGTAAATCCCTGGATCCCCTGCTTTACATCAGTTCCTCCCTGTTTATCGTAGGTATGGGACTTCTGTTCCTGCGTTTACAGCCCCTGATCATCCAGTTTATCTACTTCATCGGTAAGAGATTCTGGAGACCTGCCAGCTATGCATCCTTCATGGAAAACCTGAAAAACGGCCGTAAGCAGCAGTTCATCATGCTGTTTTTGATCATGACCATCTCCCTGGGTATGTATCATGCGACTGTTGCAAGAACCATTTTACGTAACGCACAGGACAATACAGAATATGTCAACGGTGCCGATATCGTGATGAAGGAAGTCTGGATCGAGATCAAGGACTTGAACGGTAAGCCTACAGGACAGTATGTAGAGCCTGAGTATGATAAATATATCACCGCAGACTTTGCAGACAGTTATGCGCGTGTCTTCCTGGAAGACGGTGTAAAGTGCGAGAACATTTCCGCTACGGTCATGGGTATCCATACCAAGGAATTCGGACGCACCGCCACCATCGACAGAAGCCTTACCGAGAAACATTTCTATGAATATCTGAATGAGCTGGCAGTAGTTCCCGACGGCGTGATCGTTTCCAGAAACTTCGAGACTAAGCTGGGCAAGAAGGTAGGAGATACCATTGCTTACACCAGTAAGTATTCCGCTGCAGGTACTGCAACCGGTAAGATCGTAGATTTCGTGGATTACTGGCCCGGATATGCTCCCTCCGAGACCGTACTGGATCCCGACGGAAGCGCAGCTACTTATGAAAATTATATGATCGTTACCCATTACGATGCTCTCCGCAACGACTGGGGCGTCCTGCCTTATGAAGTTTGGCTGAAACTGAAGGACGGTCATACCTCTCAGGAGGTCTATAACTGGATCGAAGCCAACGATGTCCACGTGGCTAAGTATGTGGATCGTGCAAAGGAGATTCGTATGACTTCCGAAGATCCTCTGCTGCAGGGTACCAACGGTGTATTGACCATGGGCTTCATCGTTACCATGATCCTCTGCGGCGTGGGTTATCTGATCTACTGGATCATGTCCATCCGTTCCCGAGAGATGATCTTTGGTGTACTCCGTGCCTGCGGTATGCATAAGATGGAAATGCTGCAGATGCTGATGAATGAGCAGATCTTCTGCGGTGTATTCTCCGTGGCAGCAGGTATCGGTATCGGACAGCTGACTTCCAGAATGTTTGTACCTATCTTGCAGCAGGCGTATGCGGCAAGCAAACAGGTACTGCCTATGAAACTGATCATCAATGCATCGGATATGATGAGACTTTACGTAGTAATTGCGGGCTCTATGATCCTTTGCCTGGCGATCCTGATCCTGTTGATCTTTAAGTTGAATGTGACAAAGGCACTGAAGTTGGGTGAAGAATAATGGATGAGAAGAATATTATTGAAGTAAGCGGTGTCAACCGTATTTTCCCGGTGCCCGGCGGTGAGTTCCAGGCACTGAAGGATATCAATGTAAAGATCCCCAGAGGATGCCTTGCTATTCTGAAGGGTCGTTCCGGTTCCGGTAAGACCACACTGATGAATATCATCGGCGCTCTGGATAATCCTACCAGCGGTACCGTGCTGATCGATTTCAGAACCGTGGCTAAGATGTCCGACCATGAGAGAGAGGAACTGCGCAGAAAGGATATGGGATTTGTCTTCCAGGCAGTTTCCCTGATCCCTACCATGAACGCATTCCAGAATGTAGAATTCTCCATGCGTTTGGCAGGCATCAAGCCCGGCAAGGAGAGAGATAAGCGCGTAGAAGAGTGTCTGAAGATGGTAGGACTGGGCAACCGTATGCATCATATGCCTGCGGAGATGTCCGGTGGTGAGCAGCAGAGAGTTGCAATTGCCAGAGCCATCGCTCACAGACCCAAGATGATCCTTGCGGACGAGCCTACCGCAGAGCTGGACAGTGCAATGGCAGCGCAGGTTACCAAACTGTTCCAGGAGATGACCAGAAAAGAAGGCATCACCATTCTGATGACCACCCATGACGTTGGTCTGATGGATGCAGGTGATATGATTATTGAACTGGAAGCCGGTGCACAGGTACTGGGCGATAAGGAGTAAGATATGCCGGAAAATATGGTACAGGCGGAAGGCCTGGTTAAAATCTATAAAACAAAACAGACGGAAGTTCTTGCACTCCAGGGACTGGATCTGACCATCGAAGAGGGAGAACTGACTGCTATCATCGGTAACAGTGGTAGCGGTAAGTCTACTTTCTTAAATATGATCGGCGGTCTGGATCGCCCCAGTGCGGGAAGCCTTTACGTAGCTGGTAAGAACCTTTTCACCATGACCGAGAAGGAACTGGTTCTCTATAAGAGAGACACAGTCGGTTTCGTATGGCAGAACAACGGACGTAACCTGCTGCCTTATCTGACCGTTATGGAGAACATCATGCTTCCCATGAGTCTTTCCGACACCAGAAAGAAGAAGGAAAAGGCTACCATGCTGTTGGAGATGGTGGGACTTTCCTCCAAGAAGCACAGCAAGATGAATATGATGTCCGGCGGTGAGCAGCAGAGAGTTGCTATCGCCATTGCGCTGGCAAATTCACCGAAGCTTTTGCTGGCGGACGAGCCTACCGGTAGTGTAGACGTTCGCACTGCAAATTATATTTTCGATGTATTTACCGAGTTGAACAAAAACGGACAGACCATTTTGATCGTTACCCATGACGTTGCCTTGTCCAAAAAGGTTAAAAGAGTTATCGCTATCAGAGACGGTAAGATCAGTAGTGAGCGTGTGCTGAAGGAAGCCTATGCGGACAGATTGCAGGAGAGCAATATCGACTGGAGAGCAGAGAATACCCAGGACGAGTATGTGATCCTGGACCGTGCCGGTCGACTGCAGATCCCCGCAGATCTCCTGGCAGGTCTGGAATTGAAAGACAACAAGGTAAGCATCGGCTTACACGACGGAAAGATCATTATCAGCAGACCCGAAGAATAATCGGATGTATCAATATTTGGGGGAAAGATGAAACGAACCGACGGATTATTAGTGAAGGGTACCAATCCTATCCTTCCCGCAGATTTTCCGGATGCAGATATCATCAGAGTGGGAGACACCTACTATATGCTGGCCGCTACCCTGCATTTCCTGCCGGGTGCCATGATCCTCAGGTCCTACGACCTGGTGAATTGGGAGATCGCCAGCTATGTCTTCGAAAACTTTGAGGGTACAGAGGAGGCACGCATGACCAATGACCGCAACAAGTACGGTTACGGTATGTGGGCCGGTTCCCTGCAGTATCACAAGGGCAAGTTCTATGTGAGCTTCGCTGCGAAGGAAACCTGCAAAACCTATTTTTACAGCGCAAAGAATGTGGAAGGTCCCTGGGAGAAGACCTGCATCGATTTCTACTTCCATCACGGTTCCCTGTTCTTTGACGAGGATGACAAAGTATATCTGGTCTTCGGACACAGAGATATCTATATCAGAGAGCTGGAAGCGGACCTGACAGGACTGAAAGCCGGCGGCTTTGCAAGAAAACTGCTGACCGATACAAGGGATGCCTGGGTACCCTATGAGGGCGCTCACTTCCAGAAGATAGGCGGCACATATTACCTGTTCCTGGTGCAGTGGCCCAAGGACGGCAGCGCCCGCAGGATCCATTACTGTTTCCGGGCCAAAAGTCTGGCGGATGAATTCACAGGCGGCGTGGCATTGGATGATGCCGGAACCTACGGCAACAGCGGTATTGCCCAGGGAAGGGTCGTAGAGAGCAACGACGGCAGATTCTATGCCTGCCTGATGCAGGACAGAGGGGCAGCAGGACGCTGTCCGATACTGGTGCCTGTTACTTTTGAAGGCGAAATGCCTGTATTCGGAAAGACAGAAAGCGTTGAGACCAGAGACAATCGTCCCTGCTATGAATATGAACCGCTGTATACCTCCGATGATTTCACTTATGAGACGGATGAGGAGGGACATTGCCAGTGGAAGAAGCAGTGGCAATGGAACCATGAACCCAGCCCGGAACTCTGGCACATTACGCCTGAGAACGGCTTTAGGATCATTACCGGTAAGGTCTGTGCAAATGTGACTCAGGCGGTCAATACGCTGACACAGAGACTTTTCTTCCCGAAAAGTGCGGTGGAAGTCACGGTGGATGCCTCCGACCTGAATGAAGGAGATTTTGCCGGTATCTGCGCACTGCAGGGAATCTACAGCATGCTGGCGGTGACCAGTGAACTGAGAAGATTTCATCTGGTGCTGGTGGGCAGAAAAGATACCGAGAAAAATCGCTCCACCAGGATCCCGGATTATTTGCCGGGTGTGGTATTTGAGAAGATCAGCTTGCAGTCTCCCGTGGTAAGACTTCGCATGGAAGCGGAGTTCAAGGACGGAGCAGATGTTGTGACTTTCTACTACAGAGAGCCCAGAGGAGGCGGTAAGTGGAGAAAGGTGGGAGAGAGCAGACGTATCTACTTCGGACTGGATCACTTTGCGGGATGCCGCGCGGGTCTTGCGGTGTATGCCACCAGAAAACATGGCGGTTCCGCATGCTTTAAAGATTTTAAATACGAGACAAAATAAAAAACCATCACCTCTTGCCGGGGGTGATGGTTTTATTGTCTGCGAGTATATCGGTTGTTTTTCTCTCGATACTCGCTGGGGGTACAGTTCTTGGTCTGCTTGAAGACACGGTTGAAGGTGCTGATACTGGGAAAGCCGGATTGCAGGGCCACCTCAGTGATGGAGTATTCCGGTTGCTCCAGCAATTCCTCCGCGATCTTGACTCTGCGGTAAGTGATGTAAGCGCAGAAGGTGTAGCCGGTGTACTGCTTGAACAGTCTGGAGAAGTGATATTTGCTGAAGCCGATGGAACTGGCGATATCATCCAGATTCAGTTCGTCCATGTAGTGGGCGTCGATGTAGTCCATAACGGAGGTGAACTTGTCCATATATTCCTTCTGCTTGTAGACACGCATGTTGGGGAACATATTGATGCTGTTCAAATGGTTGGTGCCGATCTTCACGAACATGCTGGCCAAGAGAGAGTAGATGGTCAGCTCCGCGAACTCGTTTTTGCTGAAATATTCGTTGCGCATCTGTACCAGGATCTGGTAGACGTCATCGTAGATACCGGGGTATTCGGATCTGGTGATGTGCAAAGGATTGGCCAAGATCGACTGGATGCCGCTGAAACCGTTGATGCGGGAGAAGGAGGAGAGGTCAAAGAGAAAGACGAAACGGCTGCCTTCTTCCGGTGCGGTCAGGGAATGTAGTTCTCCGGGAGGGATCAGGAAGATCTCGCCGGGGTTGACACGATATACTTCCCCGGAAAGATGGACATCGTACCAGTTTTCCACGGGAACGATGATCTCAAGAGCGCGATGCCAGTGTGCGGTGAAACTGTTGGGAATATCGTTGTACCAGATTCGGGTTCCGGAATCCTGACGATACTGCACCAGTTCCTGCGCCGTGCCGACTACGATACGAGGCTTTCGGGTATCCGAGTTGGCATCGTAGAAAGCTGCTCGGTTTTGCGAGATGGAGTTTTTATTGTTCTCAGCAGGCATAATGCACGCTCCTTTCTACAGGTCATTTTATCATTTGGAAGAGAAAATGTAAAACATAAAATACAGCAAAACTTGGGAAGCAAAGTGCAAAATATACTAGGTAAATCGCGAAAAACTAAGGTATAATACAGCTATATGATTACAATGGAGGATCGTACATGATGCGCAGAAAAGCAATGAGTCTGCTGCTGGCACTCACCTGTACTGCAACACTTTTGTCCGGCTGCGGTAAGACCGCGGTGGAAGTTGAGAGCAGTGTTTCACAGGAAGTCAGCTCCGTACAGGAGAGCAGCAAGGAAGAGACAAGTAAAGAAGAAACAAGCTCTGTGGAAGAGAGTTCCGAAGAGTCCCAGGCTCCCGCAGAGATCGACCTGGAGAACATCCCCATCCTGAAGGATTCCGTAATGAATGCTATGGGATGCAGAGCGGGTTGTGCCGTAGCCGGAAACGAGCTGGATAACCCTATGGTATGGGATATCGTTACCACGTATTTCAATGCCGTTACTCTGGGAAATGAATTGAAGCCCGATGCTTTGGTAGATTACAGCAACGGCCGCTGTCCCGGAACCGTAGATGCGGAATTGAATGGCGAGACCATTCAGGTTCCCAAGCTGAGCTATTCCAGAGCAGAGAGAATGTTGAACAAGATCCTCAAGTGGAATGAGGAGAACCCCGACGATAAGATCATGGTGAGAGGACATGTGCTGGTATGGCACTCACAGACTCCCGAGTGGTTTTTCCATGTAGATTATGACAAGAATAAGGACTATGTGGACAAGGACACCATGAACAAGCGTCTGGAGTGGTACATTCGTACCGTTTTGACACACTTTACCGGTGAGGACAGCAAGTATAAAGATCTGTTCTATGGTTGGGATGTAGTCAATGAGGCAGTAGCCGATGGTACAGGTACCTATCGTACCGACAAAGAGAATCCCAGCGAGCCTTTGTCCAGAGATACACACGGCAGCAACAGCAGCTGGTGGCATGTATATCAGAGCAACGAGTACATCATCAATGCATTCAAATATGCCAACAAGTATGCACCTGCTTCCCTGGAACTGTACTACAACGATTACAACGAGTGTACCGAGACCAAGATGAATGCTATCGTGGAACTATTGCAGGCAGTCAAGGATGCAGAGGGGGAACCCGGCGTGGGTACCAGAATCGATGCTATGGGTATGCAGGGACATTATGATATGACCAACCCCGGCTTCAATTTCCTGGAGAGAGCTATCAACAAGTACGCTGCAGTAGTAGGAAATGTACAGATCACCGAGTTCGACATTAAGGCAAGGGAAACTTATGACGGAAGCGATGAGAAGAAGCCTGAAGAGTATGAGAAGATGGCAAATCGTTACCGCACTCTGTATTGGGTATTGAAGGCAAGAAACGAACAGCCCAACATCAACGTGACCGGTATCACTTTCTGGGGAACCGCAGATCATCTTTCCTGGCTCCAGAGCCGTTCCGATGTAGGCGGCGGTGCCAGCGGAAAGTATCCTCAGTGCCCTCTGCTTTTTGACGAGAACTATATGCCGAAACCCGCGTACTTCGTATTTGCGGAAGAATAAATCTTTTGGAGGATAAATAAATGTCTATTATCGCAAAAAATCCTATTATGCCCGGCTTTTATCCGGACCCTTCCATCTGCGCGGTAGGAGAGGATTATTATCTGATCAACTCTACCTTCGCATATTTCCCCGGACTTCCCATTATGCACAGCAAAGACCTGGTGCACTGGGAACAGATCGGTAACGCGATGCACAGACAGGAGCAGCTGCCTCTTCAGAATGCAGGTCATTCTCAGGGCCTTTTCGCTCCTACCATGAGATACTACAACGGTACCTATTATGTTATCTGCACCAATGTTTCCCACGGCGGCAACTACATCGTAACCGCTAAGGATCCCGCAGGTCCTTGGTCTCAGCCTTACTATCTGGAGGGCGCTGACGGTATCGACCCCAGCCTGTTCTTCGATGATGACGGAACCTGCTATTACATCGGTACTCATCCCAATCCCGCAGGCTATTCCTACAACGGAGACTATTACATCTGGATCCAGGAAGTAGATCTGGAGAACATGAAGTTGGTTGGTGAAGTACATAATGTTTGGAATGGTGCCATGAAGATGATTCCCTGGCCCGAAGGACCTCACCTTTACAAGAAGGGTGATTACTACTACATCATGCACGCAGAAGGCGGCACCGGCCCTGAGCACGCAGTTACCATCTGCCGAAGCAAGAATGTGTTCGGACCTTATGAGAACAACTATTGCAACCCTATTCTGACCCACAGACATCTGGGACAGAAATATCCCATCAAGTACGTAGGCCACGCAGATCTCATCGAGACTCCTGCAGGAGAGTGGTTCATGGTAATGCTGGCAGTTCGTCCTCTGGAAGGCTTCACCACCATGGGCCGTGAGACTTTCTTAGCCAAGGTGATCTGGGAGAATGACTGGCCTGTAGTAAACCCCGGCATCGGTATCCTTACCGACGAGGTGGAGATCGATCTGCCTGAGTGGGATCCCGCTAAGGATAGCAGATTCGACACTTCCGCAAACTGTGTACCCGGCAGCAACCGTACTTATACCTTTGCTGATATGAAGAAGCTGGGCGATGAGTTCCTGATGCTTCGTAATCCCGGCGATGATATGTACAAGATGGATGCAGAAGGCCTGAAACTTTCCTTTAGAGACTTGACTTTGAAAGCAGTTGACAGCCCTTCCTATGTATCCGTAAGACAGCAGCATCACAACTTCAAGGCTTCCGCTAGTTTTGAGACTGCAAACCTCACAGACGGCAAGGCAGCAGGTATCGCACTGCTTCAGAACAATGAGTATCATGTTCGCAGCCAGGTGAAGTACGCAGGCGAGAAGCTGATCGCAGAAGTGATCGTATGCAAGAAGGGCATTGACGAAGTGGTTGGCTGCGTTGAACTGGATGCAGCAAAGTATGCATGCCCCGAGCTCACCATCAAGGTTACCGGCCTTTCCGCTGCAGTGGAGATCACAGGCGAAGACGAGACTGCATTTATCGCAGACGATATCGACGTTCGTACTCTTTCCACCGAAGTTGCAGGCGGTTTCGTAGGCTGTACCGTTGGTATGTATGCAGTGGCAGAAAAAGACAGCCGCGCAGAGTATGCATGCTTTAAGTCTTTCACTTACGAGGCTTAATGCGGGGTGATGGTAATGAAAAGATCAATGGTTGTGTTCCTCCTGGCGGCTTTGACAGCAGGACTGTGCGCCTGCGGAAAGACAGGAGAATCACAAGAAACAAAGGAACAGGAGGAGATCAGTGTAAGTCTTTCCGAGAGTACTTCCGAATCCACAGCGGAGGAGGAAGCACTTGGTTTCGCGGATTGGAATGCACTGTTTGGCAGTATGAGCAAGACAAAATGTTATAAAGGTATCAACGATACCAACCCTATTATGACCCAGCGTTTCGGCGCAGACCCTTACGCAATGGTATATGACGGAAGAGTATATTTTTATATGACCGCAGATGCGTTCGAGTATGATGCTAAGGGCGAGATCAAGGAGAATTCCTACAGCCAGATCCGCAGTATCAACGTAGTTTCCACCGATGATATGGTGAACTTTACCGACCACGGTTCTATCCTGGTAGCAGGCAAGAACGGTGCGGCTAAGTGGGCAGGAAATTCCTGGGCACCCGCTGCAGCCTGGAAGAATATCGATGGCAAGGATAAGTTTTTCCTGTACTTCGCAAATTCCGGCGGCGGTATCGGTGTATTGACCGCAGACAGCCCCGTAGGTCCCTGGACCGATCCCATCGGCAAGGAACTGATCTCCAGAAATACTCCCAACTGTGCTAATGTTCTGTGGCTCTTCGATCCCGCAGTGCTTGTGGATGATGACGGCAGAGCATACATCTACTTCGGCGGCGGTGTCCCCGAAGGCAAGGTTCCCGCTCCCGGCACCGGCAGAGTGATGGAATTGGGCGAGGATATGATCAGTGTAAAGGGCGAGGCAGTAACTATCGACATCCCTTACCTGTTCGAGGATTCCGGTATCCATAAGTTTGGCAACAAATATTATTATACCTACTGTACCAACTGGCAGGTTGACCAGGCCGGTACCGATAAGTTCGGCTTCCACAATGCGGAGATCGCTATGTTGGAAAGCGACAGCCCCATGGGACCTTTTGTTTACAAGGAGACCATTCTGGAGAATCCCGGAAAATATATCGGTATGTACAGCAATAACCATCACTGTGTTTTCAATTTCCAGGGAAGATGGTACATGACCTACCACTCCAAGATCGTGGAGAAGAACATGGGCATGGAGAAGGGCTACCGCAGCACCAATATCAATGAGTTTACCATCGCAGAAGATGGCACCATCGGTAAGATCTCCCAGTCCTTAAGCGGTAGAGAGCAGCTGAAGAATGTGGATGCATATGCAGAGAACAGCGCTGTTATGATCGCAGTGCAGGGTGGCTTGGATACCGTGGAAGCACCCGAACTGGGCGCAGGCGCAATGCTTCTTTCCGGCATTGACAGCGGTGACTACATGAAAGTACAGGGCGTTGACTTCGGTGAAGAAGGACCTGAATTCCTGGAGGTAGCAGCCAAGATCAATACCAAGAGCGACGGCCTGTGTGCAATTCAGATCCGTGTGGATACCATGTTTGGTGATGTGATCGGTGTGCTTCCCATCTCCGATGATAACGGCGAGACCACCGCTGAGGGATTCACCAGATGCAGAGCTGCACTGGAAGAGGAAGTGACCGGCGTACATGATCTGTTCTTTGTATTCGCAGGTGAAGGATATGAACTGAAGTGCTGGAGATTCGAGTAAGACTCGGGAAGGAAATAAGCTATGGTAAGAGCGATCCTTGCAAAGGTGCTGGTGATGGCATTGTTTATCATCGCACTCTACGCATTGAAATTGAATAAGAGAGAGGGCAAAAGCATTGTGCTCATTGCATTGGCAGTGATCCCGGGAGCGATCGTGGTGGAAGCCATCGTGAATGTGATCATGGCTCTCCTGGAAAGTGTCCTGATCCAGATCAACCTGAAGACACTGGCACCTCTGATGGCGGTGGATGCGGCACTGATCGTGGCCCTGTTCCTGGGGGCGATGCTTCTGATCACCTTCATCACAGACAGCGGAAAGCCGGAATATTGGTTGGGTGTTCTCACCGCGTTGGTGATTCTGGTGACCTGCATTTTTGAGATCTATGAAGTGAAGAATCTGAATGAATTCATGGAGATCTGGGATCTGGCTACTTACGAGCAGTACCTGGAGAAGTCCGAAGGCTTCAACCGCCTGGATGTGATCCAGTCCTATATCAATATCATTCCCGGAACCGCATATGCCATCGGCACCTGCCTGAAGGGCCTGAAAAAGAAAAAATAAGAAGTCAAGCGGCGGCACCTGAGGGTGCCGCTTTTTTGTTGGGATGTTGCTGGAGGGCTGCGGGTGGTGTTTACCTGCGGGCTGGTGTTTGCCTGCGGGCGGTGTTTACCTGCGGGCGGTGTTTACCTGCGGCAGTCTGTTTACCTGCGGGCTGGTGTTTACCTGCGGGCTGGTGTTTTCTGTAGGTTGTGTTTTACTGTAGCCTATGTTTTACTGCAGCCACCGTTTTATATTCACGCATTTTTTATGCCATTTTTTGCCTGACTTTTCCCGCCCGCGCCCAATATGCCGGGCGACTGTCCTTTTGTGTCGGGGCGGAATAGGCCTGTGAAGAAGATTTTATATACAGGCCCAGCACTTCTTTATAAAAGTAGGCTTGATAGCTTGTTATATGTTGATAAGCCAAGATGAGATGATACAAATAGGCTTGAGCGACAAATAAGAGCACGCAGGCTACTTTTTAGCACTACAGGATTGGCTTGCAGAAAAGAGCAGCATATTAGGCCAATCCAACACGGCAGAAGAGGTTATTGACACAACAGAAAAGATCATACGCGCTACGGAAGAGACCGCAGACATAACGGAAAAGATCACAGGCACGATGGGAGAGATCACAGGCACGACAGAAGATTGCAGACATATCGGAAGTATTTACAGGCACAATAGAAGAGACCACAGATAACATACCAGTGATGCTGTAGCCAGCTACCCGCGGTGAGAACTCGATCTAGATCGTCTAATACTCTCAAAAATATAAAATCTTAAGAGTTATCCGGGAAAACTTGTGGTATAATGATGACTTGTAATATATGATACAGCTGTGGCTGTGAGAGATAGAGGATGAAAATGAGAAGATTTGGAAAATATATCGGTTTACTTAGCCTTGTATTTGTGTTGGCGGGCTGCGGGGCAGAAGAAGAGATCGCTGCGGAGACACTGACCAGTACCAAGGTGGAATTCAGCACGGAGGAAGCAGCCCCCGAGGTGACACCTGTACCTGCGGAATTGATCTCTTATGAGGAACTGGTGGGCCAGTTCATGGATTCCAACAGTCAGAGAGCATCTGCTGTTACTACGTTGGGCGCAGACACAAACAGCCTGAAGATGACGGTCTACTGGACCAACTCCGCCTTCGAGGAGAACAGATGGACTATGACGCTTACCTATGACGGAAGCGTGTTCCGCTATGATGACTGTGCGAAGGATATTTTGACCTATGAGCAGGACGGAGATTCCGTGACAGAACTTGTGACCAACGAATATGCAGGGGGCAGCGGATACTTCGAGTATCAGGATGGCAAGCTTGCCTGGACCGGCGCTGCGGATGAGAACTGCACAGAGTGCGTATTTGAGAGATTTGAGTAGAGGTATCCTATGGAAAGAAGTATTGTCAGAGCCACTGAAGAGGATGCGGCAGAGATCCTGGCGCTGTACCGCAGCAATCTGTACGGGGCGGCAGACTGGAGCGAGCATTATCCTGATGAGGAGACGATAGAATATGATCTGTCCAGAGAGGCTCTTTTCGTTATGAAGGAAGGCGGAGAGATCATTGCGACCATCTCCATTGATGAGGATGAGGAAGTGAAGAAGCTTCCCTGTTGGAGCCCGTCACTTCAGCCCTCCGGGGAACTGTCCAGACTTTGCGTGAAGGACGGCTACAGGAATCAGGGAATTGCGAGACAGATGATGGAGCATACCTTTGAAGAATTGAGAAAGCAGGGCTGCAAGAGCGTGCACATTCTGGTAAAAACAGGACATAAGGTTGCGCTGCAGTCGTACTCGCATTTGAATTACAGGCAGGTAGGAAGCTGCCATTTATTTGAAAAAGAATTTTTGTGCTTCGAAAAAGAATTGTAGAATAAAAATCTCCGCTTACAATAAGCGGAGATTTTTTGTTACGGGTGATCGGGGATCACCCATAACAATGATCGGGGATCACCCATAACAAGTATTAACTTAAGCGGATCACTGCCGCACCATGCTTGGGAACGGTCACCTTGATCACTTTGCCTTCCGGATAATTCAGGCGGACGCTCTTGCCGCTCCAGAGTTCTTTGGCATGTTTGCAGGTCTCCAGATCATACTCAGCTAGAGGAAGGGTGATGGTCTGCTTTTTCTCGGAGATGTTGAACAATGCTACATAGGTGCCCTTGCCATCCTTGGGGCGGGCGCTCTCGCTGTCGGTACGGTACAACTGGTGTCCGCAGTGGGTCTCTTTCTCGATCTCTAAGATGTCGCGATTGGTGAGAAGCTTCAGGGTGAAGTCATCGTTCTTGGGAAGATCACCGCCGGCGATCAGTGGAGAACGCATCATGCACCAGAGGCTCATCATAGTGATCAGTTCATCCTCAGTAAATCTGGTCCAGTCATCGGGGTTGGTACACTGACGAAGTGCGCCAACGGGCAGCATGTCTGCGTCGGGCCAGTGGCCGGGGCCGGAGTGGGTACACCATTTCTCGGCACGCTCGAACAGGGCAAGCAGCAGATCCCAGTTGTCCCCGAAATCATCGGTGATACGCCACATATTGGCATAAGTCTTCAGATGCTCGGCTTTGTCCAGAGGAGCAGGTCCGGGAGAGAGGCTTAAGACCATATCTCGACCGCAGCTTCTGATGCTCTCGCTGATCAGTTCGATCTCGCGCTTGCAATGCGGGTATTCTCTTGCGATATCATCTACTTTTACAAAATCCACGCCCCAACTTGCATAGAGAGCGAAGATGCTCTCGTAGTAGGCTCTTGCACCTGCTTCGTTCCACTCGCACTTCAGACCGTACATATCGGGGTTCCAGAAGCAGAAGGAGTTGGGATTTGCCACTTCCCTGGCGGTAAAAGAAGAATCCTTGATGGGAAGATCTTTGTGAGCAGCCATTCTGGGCATACCACGCATGATGTGGATGCCGAACTTCAGGCCGAGACTGTGTACATACTCAGCCAGAGGTGCAAAGCCCTTGCCGCCCTTAGCGGAAGGGAAGCGGTTCTCTGCGGGGATCAGTCTGCCGTACTCGTCCATGCAAAGATCGGAGAAGGGTTCGTATGCGTGAGAACCTGCAGTGGGCTGATACCACTGAATGTCAACAACCACATACTCCCATCCGTAGTCTTTCAGATATTTCGCCATATACTCGGCATTGGCACGTACCTGTGCCTCGTTGACAGCGGCACCGTAGCAGTCCCAGCTGTTCCAGCCCATGGGGGGATTTTTTGCGATCATAACAGTTTTCCTTTCTGAAAAAAACTCCCTTCTCAGAGGTCCTGAAAAGGGAGCTGATTTGCCTTTATTTTATTACATTTCGGTGACGGATGCAAGCAGCTGAAGGAATGCGGAGTTCCAGTAAATGGTAACTTCGTTGGTGGAGTAGCTGCCGGTCATATCCACGAGACACTTTGCGGGAGCGGTCTCCTTGGTGAGGATTCCCTTAGCGCAGGCATCGGCAAGCCAGTCGCAGGGACCGCCGGAAAGCATACCAGCCATTGCAACGCCGGTAAATCCGGAAGGTCTGTGGTGAGGATGCTTGATGGCATCGGTACCGCAGCCGGTCACGTAGCAAAGACCCATGGGATTTCTGCCCAGGAGATAGTGGATCTGCTCACATGCTGCGTCAAGGTATTTCTTCTCGCCGGTGAGCTTGTATGCATCGTAGAGCATCAGACCGTTGTTAGCAACGGAAAGGTTGCTGCCCCAGATGTAATCCTTAGCGGAGAGAGCGGTGTCATAACCATCTGCGGTCACAAGACCCAGGATACGATCTGCCTCAGTTAACATTGCCTTCTCGATAGCTGCCTTGATCTCTGCGTCTACGGGATCGGTGGTTCCAAGATATGCCAGGTTGCCGTAGGAACCCATATCAGCCCAACCGTAACCCTGGTAGATCTTCGTCTTAGCGATGGCTTCAAAGTCATTCTTGTACTTCTCGTCGCCGAAAGCTCTGTACAATTCAGCAGCTGCCCAGTAACGCTCGTCCATATCATCGTTGTCGCCGTACTCACCGGTAGAGATCTCGGGAGGGTTCTTGAAACCACCGGGAAGCTCCATGGTCTTCATTGCCTCATAAGCCTTTACGGAAACCTCGGCAAGCTTCTTTGCATAAGCGGGATCGTACTTCTCATAGAAGCGGATCGCCATAGCGCATACTGCAGCAAAGTCGCCGGTAGCGGTAACGGAAACAGGGCTTAAGATCATCTGTTCTTTCTCTTCCTCAGGCATGATGAAAGAGCAGAAGCGATTGGGAGTTGCTTTGTGATACAATGCGCCGTCTGCGCGCTGCATCTTCATCATCCAATCCAGCTCATATTTTATCTCTTCCAGGAATGCGGGAAGAGCGGTGTCACATTTCTCGGGACTTTCATACTGGGCGCACAGTGCGGTGTTTCTCTCGTAAGCGTAGAGCATCTGCGCTACAGCCATGGCACCGGGGCCTACATAACGACCGTAGTCACCTGCATCATGCCAGCCGCCGTTTACCTCGCGGGATTCGGTGCCGTCATAAGCTACAGCAATACCGGTATGGCAGGCACAGTGTGCATGGATACCGCCTGCAGTCTTGGGAATATCATATCCGCATCTCTGCATATAGAAGAAAGCGGTGGATTTCTGGAAAACATCTGCGTAAGCATCGTCACAGATCACGAAAACTTCGGATTCCACATTGTGCTCGGTTCTTACATAATAGCGACCGGGCTTGGTCACTTCGGAGAAATCGCCTACATAGTCGATCTCTTTTGCGGAAGGGTTGTCGTAGCGAACATCTGCAACACCGCTGAATACACCGGCGCCGTCGCTGGTCAACACTTCAAACTTCACAGGCTTATCGCTGCGAACGGTCACTTTCTTCTCCATGGAAGGAAGATAACCACACTGGTCAATAAATACATTCTTGTACATAATGTACCCCCTGAATACTAAGTATTGGTTTGATGATCAACACGTCTATTTAACCATGTATTATCGTGTAAGTAAATGGATTATACTGTTTACTTAATCCTTTTCGCTGTCATCATCCTCATCCTGTGCGGGCAGGGGACGAACTGCGATACCGTTGACGGTCACGTCGCCGTCTAAACGGATCACAAGGCAGGGAAGACCGTCGATCTGACGGGTCTCTACCAGGTCGGTGCGCTCGGGCTTTACCTTGATGACCACATCGGGAGTCTTTACCTCAAAGGTCTTGGTGCTCATGACATTGGCGGCAAGCAGGGCAGCAGTCTCGCCTGCAGTCTCAACGAACTGTTCGTCGAAGTGCTCCAGTTTATCATTGGGAGCACCGCTGTCTGCCAGAATCGCCTTCATTTCATTCTTGGCAAGTACCAGAGGTTCCGGCTCCTCCTTGGTGGCTTCCTTCATCTCGGTCAGTTTTTCGTGAATGTTTTTTACGGTCTCTAAGTCGCACTTTTCACCAAGCACTTCCTCCACGATGGTCTGGAAGGTGGCTTTCTGCCCGCCTGCGGAGAGGGGAAGAGCACAGCCCAAAAGCTCGGATACGAAGCCGTCACGCAGCTCCTCGCCGTCCTTGGAATAGTAAAGCGCACTGTGGATATCGGTGCTTCTGTCATTGAAAGCGGGGAAGAGGAAACCGGTGTAGGGCAGACCAACCACCCAGTCACGGACACGGTTCTGGAAGGTGTTCTCCTCCGCGTTGTAGGAAAGTCCGGGCTTGGACAGTTCCACGGGACAGATGCAGGCGAGAATATAATCGTAGATCTCATCGGAAGCATCATCCATGTCGATGCCGTCGCTGGTCTTGCCGGGAACATCATAGACGTCATGGATCAGCAGGATCAGGTAGTTGCCTACGAACTCATAATTTTCGATGATCTTGTCGTAGAATTCCTCCAGAAGCGTTTCGTCCTTCAACTCGCTGTCGCGCAGTCTCATCAGGAATTCCTGGGTGCCGCCGGCCTCCTCGCTGTGGAGAGGGAAGTCTAAGTTCATCAGGTTCTTTCCGATGCTGCCGGAGAGGTTTTTCTTCAGAATCTCGAAGTATTTGAACATCTCCTCCTCGGGCAGGGACAGGAATGCCTGACCGAATTCCGCCTTTTTATTCTTCTCGCCGTCTACATAACACCCGCAGATCCTCTGGATGGAACACTTCTTGGGTGAAAATAATTTTTTGATCTCAGCTATGTCTTTTTTGGTCATATTTTTTCTCCTTACATTGGATGCAAATGTTTACAACAAGTATATCCCAATCCGCTATCACGGGCAATAAAAAATCTTGTGAAAGAGAGGGTTGTGTGGTATTATATATACTGCGATGAGTGTGTGGAAACAGACTCTTCAGCAGAAACAAGAGACGAAAGGAACGAATCAAAATGAGCAAAGAAAAAGGTTTTGTAGCAGAGTTCAAAAAGTTTATCTTAAGAGGTAATGTAATGGATATGGCAGTCGGTGTTATCATCGGCGGCGCTTTCACAGCAATTGTTACTTCCCTGAATAAGGACATCTTAACCCCTGTTCTGGGTATCTTCGGAGGAACCGATTTCTCCAATATGTACGTACAGCTGACCAACAGAAGTGTAAGCTATGCAACCATCGCTGAGGCACAGGAGGCAGGTGAGGCAGTTCTGGCTTACGGTAACTTCATCACCGCAATCATCAACTTCCTGATCACCGCACTGGTTATCTTCGTACTGGTTAAGGCTGTTAACAAGATCAATGAGCTTGGCAAGAAGAAGGAAGAAGAGCCCGCACCCGCAGCTCCTACCACCAAGATCTGCCCTTACTGCAAGAGCGAGATCGCTATCGACGCTACCAAGTGTCCTCATTGTACTTCTGACGTAGAGTAATCTATAGAAAGCTTCCGGAAGGGGAATATCATGAAACACAATTTCATAAAGAGAATCATCCGCCCGGCAGCTTTGGTTCTGGCGACGGTGATGCTGACGGGCTGCGGCAGTGTGCCCGAGGTCACCGCCGGCGCCTCAGCAATGATGAAAGAACTGAATTATACCGGCGCTCTTGCGGAACTGGACCGTGCGGAGGAACTGGGAGAAAACATCAGACTGGTGAACCGCTCCCGTGGTATCGCCTACATGGGTCTGACCGAGTATGAGAAGGCTATCGAATGCTTTCAGACGTCTCTGAAAGCCAGCGACGGATTGATTCAGGATATTGATTTTGACACAAATTACTACCTGGCAGCAGCATACACCAAAGTAGGAAGGTATGAAGAGGCCGAGGCAGTTTATGATGCGATCCTGGCATTACGGGACGGAGAGAAGGATGCTTACTTCCTGCGCGGCAATGCCAGAATGAATCTGGATAATTATCCCGGTGCTAAGGAGGATTTCGATAAGGTGATCGCCATGGATCCCAAGAACTATGACCGCCTGATCGAGATCTATGAAGTGCTGGAGCATTTCGGCTATAAGGACGCCGGACAGGAATACTTAAAGGCTGTTTTGAATTCCGGCGACAAGCAGATGGATAATTATGTCATTGGTCGTATCTATTACTATCTGGGTGAGTACCAGAAAGCTTACCTTGCCCTGGAGGAAGCCAGAGAGAAGGGCGGCGTGAAGAGCTACCTTTATCTGGGACGTTCCTACGAGGCTACCGGTGATTACAACTATGCGGCCAGTGTTTACAACAATTACCTTTCCAAGTATGAGGGCAATGCGGAGGTGTATAACCAGCTTGGTCTCTGCGAGATGGTAAAGGGTGATTACCGTAAGGCCCTGGAGTCTTTCCAGGCAGGCATGAAACTGGAACAGGGAGAGATGTTACAGACCCTGTCCTTCAATGAGATCATTGCCTACGAATATCTGGGTGAATTTACCCAGGCTCATGTCCTGATGGACAACTACATGAAGAATTATCCTGATGATGAGCAGGCCAAGAGAGAATATCTCTTCCTCTCCACCAGATAAAAACTAATTAGATAGAAACGAGAAGAAAACATGATTAACAAACTGATCACCAAAATTCAGAAGACCAATGCTCCTATCGTTGTTGGTCTGGACCCTATGATGAAATTTGTTCCTGAGTACATCAAGCAGGCAGCATTCGCAGAGTACGGCGAGACTCTGGAGGGTGCAGCAGAGGCTATCTGGCAGTACAACAAGGGTATCGTAGACGCGATCTACGATCTGGTTCCCGCTGTAAAGCCTCAGATCGCTATGTACGAGCAGTTCGGCATTCCCGGACTGGTAGCTTTCAAGAAGACCGTAGATTACTGTAAGGAGAAGGACCTTGTAGTCATCGGCGACGTAAAGCGCGGAGACATCGGTTCCACTTCCGAAGCATATGCAGTCGGACATCTGGGCAAAGTACAGGTTGGCAGCAAGATGTTTGCCGGCTTTGATGAGGATTTCGCAACTGTTAACCCTTATCTGGGTTCTGACGGTATCAAGCCTTTCACCAAGGTATGTCTGGAAGAGAAGAAGGGTATCTTCGTATTGGTAAAGACCTCCAATCCTTCCTCCGGAGAGTTCCAGGATCGTCTCATCGACGGCAAGCCTCTCTATGAGCATATGGGTGAGAAGGTAGCTGCATGGGGCGCAGAGTGCATGCCCGAGAGCGGCAACTACAGTTACGTTGGCGCGGTAGTAGGCGCTACCTATCCCGAGCAGGGTAAGATCTTGAGCAAAGTAATGCCCAACACCTTCATCCTGGTTCCCGGTTACGGCGCAGCGGGTGGTGAGGGCGCTGACCTGGCTCACTTCTTCAATGAGGACGGACTGGGCGCGATCATCAATTCCTCCAGAGGTATCATCGCAGCTTACCAGCAGGAAGCTTACGCTTCTTACGGCGAGAAGAATTATGCAGATGCTTCCAGAGCAGCAGTGATCGCAATGAGAGAAGACATCGCTTCCGCATTACAGAACAGATAATTCGGAGTATAAGAGGAGAAAATATTATGATGAACATTGTATGTTTGGATTTAGAGGGCGTATTGGTGCCTGAGATCTGGATCGCTTTTGCTGAGGCAAGCGGTATCCCCGAACTGAAGAGAACCACCCGTGACGAGCCTGATTACGATAAGCTGATGAAGTGGCGTATCGGCATCCTGAAGGAGCATGGCCTTGGCCTGAAGGAGATCCAGGAGACCATCGCTAAGATCGATCCCATGCCCGGTGCTAAGGAGTTCCTGGATGAGTTGAGAAGCCTGACCCAGGTGATCATTATCAGTGATACCTTTACTCAGTTTGCAACCCCTCTTATGAAGAAACTGGGTTGGCCCACCATCTTCTGCAACTCTTTGGAAATAGCAGAGAACGGTGAGATCACCGGCTTCAAGATGCGTTGTGAGAAATCCAAGCTGACCACCGTAAAGGCACTGCAGTCCATCGGTTATGAGACCATCGCTGCAGGCGACAGCCACAACGATCTGGGTATGATCCAGGCCAGCAAGGCAGGTTTCCTCTTCAAGAGCACTGCTCAGATCAAGGCAGATCATCCCGAGCTTCCTGCTTTTGAAACTTACGACGAATTGTTGACAGCAATTAAGGCGAATCTGTAAAAATGTGAAAATTTAACGGATTTTAGTCGAAAAATGTAAAATATTAGTAGATTTTTACTGGAAATTGTGAGACAATATCCCTGTATAGGTATGTGCCTGTACAGGGATTTTTTTGCAAAAAAATATAGATTGAGATTGGAGATAAAAAATGGCAGCTAAAAAAGTTGGAGATCTGATTCGTGAGGCAAGAACCAATGCTGGATTGACTCAGGAAGCACTTGCAAAAAAGATAAAGACCCTGTCCGCAAACGACATCAGCAAGGCTGAGCGCGGTGAGAAGGAACTGACTCAGGAGGAATTGAAGGCCATCGCTAAGATCACCGGTGTGACCCAGAAGTCCCTGTTAGAGGCAGCAAAGGGTAAGAAGACGACTACTACATCCAAGCCTGCTTCCTCTACCGCAAAGAAGACTTCAGGTACTTCCGTTACCCTGACCGCTACCGAGAAGAGACTGGTAGAACTTTACAGAAGTGCAGATGCAGAGACCAAGAAGGCAGCCATGAGCCTGTTAAAGGGTGAGACCCAGGAGACCAACTCTGTGGTAGGAAACCTCTTGAACGGCCTTCTGAATTCCCTGAGAGTAAGCGAGTAATCGAGGAGATACGGAAGAATGAAGAAGGTATTTTTGGGCAAGACCGGAATGGAGGTGCCCTCTGTTGTATTGGGCTGCATGCGCCTATCCGGTATGAGCGACAATGATATGAATCACATGATCCATACCGCCCTGGAGATGGGTGTGAACTATTTTGACCATGCGGATATTTATGGCGGCGGAGCCAGTGAGGAAGTATTCGGACGTGCTTTTGCCATGGACGGTTCCCTGAAGAGAGAGGATATGATCCTGCAGTCCAAATGCGGTATCGATATCTGGTCCGAAACCTCCAATTATAATTCTTCCAAAGACTATATCGTGAATGCTGTAGACGGCATTCTGAAAAGACTTAAGACAGAGTATCTGGATGTGCTTTTGATCCATCGTCCCGATGCACTGGTGGAGCCTGAGCAGGTGGCAGAGGCTTTTGACCTGCTGGAAAGCTCCGGAAAGGTGCGTCACTTCGGTGTCAGCAATCACAGACCGATGCAGATCGAATTATTGAAGAAATGTGTAAAGCAGGAACTGGTAGCAAACCAGCTGCAGTTTTCCATCCCTGTCTCCAATATGGTGGCAGCCGGACTGGAGGCAAATATGACCTCTGACGGTGCGATGGACAGAGACGGTAGCGTGCTGGATTATTCCCGCCTGCATGATATGACCATCCAGGCCTGGTCACCTTTCCAGATGCCCGAGTGGAAAGGACCTTTCCTTGGAAGTGAAGCTTACGGTGAGCTGAATCGTGTCATCGACGAACTGGCTGAAAAGTATGGCGTGAGCCCCACTGCTATCGCAACTGCCTGGATCACCAGACACCCTGCCAATATGCAGGTGATCGCCGGAACCACCAGCGAGAAGAGACTTGCTGAGATCGTGGCAGGCGCAGGAATCACCTTGACTCATCAGGAATGGTATCGACTATACCTTGCGGCAGGTCATATTTTACCTTAGTTGAAAGGGGCAGTAACCAATGAAGATCTTACGCAACAGTGTGGGAAGATATTTTATTGTATTTACATTCAGTTTCATCATCATACTGAGTACCGTGTTCAGATTGGTCTCCACTTCCGCTTTGCGTCAGACCCAGGAAGCAGAACAGCAGAAACACCTGGCAACCATGGCCAGGGAGCTGGTCTACGTGTATGAGATGTATGCGAAGCAGAGCGGCAGAGCAACCTTTTATACCAACGAAGGAAAACTGTATCTGGGCAGTGAAAAAGTGGAAGATATGCCTGCTCTCATCGACCGAATGAAGGAGATGAGCGGTTTGGAATTCACCTTGTTTGTAGGAAGCAAGCGTGAACTGACCACCATCATGGATGAGACCGGAAAAAGATATGTAAACACCTACAATGTGTTAGTCTGGGAAAATTATATCAGTAACGGAAAGCCCTATTACGCCAACGATATTGAGATCGGCAACAAGCAATACTGCGGATATTATATTCCTATCCGATCCGCGGAAGGCTTCATCATCGGAATGTCCTTTGCCGGCGTTCCCATGAAGGAATTGAATACTCGGGTCTCCGAACTGAGTAAGAATATGACCTTGATCGCTACTGCTGCCTGCGTGGTTGCAGCCATCGTGATCCTGCTCCTGGTACACCGACTGACGAAACGACAGAAGGTGATCACCACCTACATGGAGGAGATCGACAGGGGAGAATTCAACCATGAAATGCCGGAGTGGATCACTAAGCGCGGTGACGAATATGGTACTATGGGACGCATCCTTGTGAACATGAATGAATCTCTGGATGGTAAGGTGCAGAGAGATAACCTGACCGGACTTTATAACAGAGGCGCCGCAATGGTGCAGCTGAAGAAGTGCTTCGTAGAGGCCAATACCCATGACGGGGCACCCTTTACTTTCGTCATCGGCGATATCGACTTCTTTAAAAAGGTAAACGATACCTACGGACACAACTGCGGCGATGAAGTACTGAAGAAAGTGGCTGAGATCCTGAAGAGGGAAGTTAAGCCTTACGGATTTGCTGCGAGGTGGGGCGGCGAGGAGTTCATCCTGGTATTCAAGGAGAAGATCGGCCCCGCCCAGAAACATCTGGAGAGTATCGCGGATATCATTCGCAATACCACCGTACATTATGACGATTTTGATGTAAAAGTAACCATGACCTTCGGTATGGTACAGTACCATGCCCCCAACAATCTGGACTACGTCATCACCAAAGCAGACCAGATGCTTTACAAAGGTAAGGAGAACGGACGTAACCAGATCGTAAGTTAGTATATTTGCAAACGGAAACCTTTTTGTAGCAGCATAAGGAGAACAGAGCAATGAATAACGATATCTTAAATAGCACATTATATCAGGCATTTGCGGAAGCATCCGAGTACGTATATGTCTATGCTTTGAATATGAATACCGGTGTGTCCAGATGGGCTAAGAATGCGGTAGATTACTTTGACCTGCCCGGTGAGTATATGCAGAATGCGGAAGCCATTTGGCTGGAGCACATTCATCCCGATGACAGGGAGGCGTATCTTGAGGATATTATACCTGTTGTGGAGGGAAAGGGCAGCAGACACTGCTGCCAGTATCGTGCGAAGAACCGTTTCGGTAAGTATGTATGGCTGGAGTGCCGGGGCAGTGTGAAAAAGGGTGAGAATGGTGAACATATTTTTGCCGGTATCATGACCCGACTGGATTGCCAGAGCGCCTATGATCAGTTGACCGGACTGAAGAACAAGAATCAGTTCTATGGCATGGAGCTTGATGACAAGATCGGCGCCATGGCCATGGTGGATGTGGATTATTTCAAGAAATTTATCAAGACTTACGGATATGATAAGGGAGATACCCTGTTGGTGGAACTGGGGAAGATCTTTGCGGAACTGGTGGGAAACGATAAGCATGTGTTCCGCTTCAGCAATGACGAATTCCTCTTTGTGCTGCCCGGAGCAGGCGCTGCCGAGATGAAAGATTTCTTCCGGGAGATCACTGTTAGAGCGGGTCACATCGATGTGGGTTTGGAGAACAAGGTCAAGATCGACTTCTCCGCATCTGCCATCATCTATCCTATGGGAGATGATACCAGAGATGATATGATCTACAAGCTTCTGATGGTTTTGGATAAGGTAAAGAAGAATCATCGAGGTTCCATTCTGTTCTATTCTCAGGATCTTTTTGAGAAGGAGAGAAGGATCAGTAAGATCAAGAAGGAACTGAGAGAGAGCATCGAGGATGGATTCCGTGGATTTGAATTGTACTATCAGCCTTGGATGGACAAGGACGGCAAAAAGATCGTGGGCTGTGAAGCCCTGCTTCGCTGGAAGGGCAAGGAGATCAAGGATTCCTATCCCGGTGAGTTTATTCCGATCCTGGAAGAGACCAATGATATTCTGGAGGTTGGCCGCTTCGTAATGCGCGAAGCTATGAAGCGACAGCGTGAGTGGAGTGAGAAGTACGGTAAGTTCATCGTCAGCTTTAATGTATCCTATGAGCAGTTCCTGGAGCCGGATTATGTGAAGACGGTTGCGGATACCGCTAAGGAATTTGGCGTGGATCCCAGCAGGATGGTGATCGAGTTGACGGAGAGCTGCAGTGTGCAGGCACCGGAGACCCTGGCCAATGTATTCGCTGAACTGAAGGAATTGGGATTCCATATCGCTCTGGATGACTTCGGTACCGGTTATGCATCCTTAGAGATGTTGAAGCTCCTGCCTGCCGACAGCGTGAAGATCGAGCACACCTTCGTGCGAGAACTGTCCCTGGACGGACATGCAGTGGATTTCGCTATCATCAAGTCTATCATTTACCTTTGCCGCGAACTGGGTCAGAAGGTAGTGGTAGAGGGCATAGAGACTGCGGAGGTAGAAAGTATTATTCGTGAAATGGATGTAGGATTCCTGCAGGGATATTACTACTCCAAGCCGATCTGCAAGGATGACTTTGAAGCATTACTGGACAAACAATAAGAAAAAAAGCAGTGGTTACATCATCGACCACTGCTTTTCTATTGCGTAAATTAGTTGAAAGGATTACCTCGTAACAGAAGCAGGAAGTAATCCAGACCGAAGAGAAGATGAGCTCCGAAGGCTGCCCACTGTATCCCTAACAGCGGGAGAGGCTGCTTCTTGCGGAAGGTGTTCTGCAGAAGCACGATGAGGCTGAGCAGAAACAGGAAAAACAATCCATGCATATATCCCCAGGAGAAGTTCAAATGCTTCATGCGGAAGCCTTTTTCGTACAGGCAAAGTAGTGTAAATAATCCCACACCGTACAAGCCCCAGGCAAAGCGAAGCAGGCGGGGGAAACTCTTGCACAGTAGGTTGCAGACCAGTACCACAAAGGGGAAGGCGATGGCGAGGCAGATGGCCCGAGGAATATTGTTGCAGCACAGAGACCAGGCGGTGGCAAAACCGAAGGCGATCCCTTTTTCCCCTGCCTCCGCAGGGATGCCTCTGTTTCCGAAGACGCCGCCGAACTGGTACAAAAGGACGATGAACGTAGGAATGAACCAAAGTCCCAGACCGAAGAAGGGGTTGATGTCTTTGCATTTGCTTCGGAAGAACATAGCCAACATGTAAAGGCCTGCCATCATGACGAATATCAGGGTGAAGCTGGGCTTCGCCAGAGTGGAAAGCAAAAGGAACAGAGAAAACAGGAAGTAATCTCTGGTCAAATATTTCTTATCCGTCCGATAGCTTTGTGTCAGTCGGATGAACAGCAGCATAGCCGGGATGGTAAAAGGTCTGGCTGCCAGGAAGGTGGCATTGTGGTAAGGGTTTAAGGTGAAGACACCCAGATATCGGGGATTCGCCGCGTCGCTGGGCCGCAACCTGGACCTGCAGGAGACCTACGACCGCGATCCCGCGGGCTACAGCGACGCCCTGGCCAGGATCACCCTGCCCGGCTGGCGGAAAGCGGGATGGTCCACCGCGGCCCTGGCGGCGGAAGCCTGCACGGGGCTTGCCGCGGAACTTTCCCTGCAGGAGAACGCGCCCGAAATCTCGTGGATCGCCACCGGGAACCGGCGCCTTTGCCGCACTCCGGAACGGG
>JAKSRX010000100.1 GCA_024403365.1 Acetatifactor sp.
ATAGTTCATTCAGTTTATTATATGATTCTTTTAAGGAAAAAAAATTTGGAATAATTACTCAACTTTTTTTTTTCCTCGCTGCAGACCGTCGCAAACTGCAGACCGCTTCCCGGCTCTCCGGGTTCCAAAAGCAGATGTACCTCCGCATAATGGCGCAGGGGTTCGAAATGACCAATGCCTTCTGCGGTGGTGGTAATGGTCTCCTTATACAGCAATCTTCCGTCTGCGAATTCCACATCCAGACCGAAACGCTCTGCGATGACGCTTTTTAAGATCTCCGTCTGTACCTCTCCCATGACCTGCACGTGGATCTCTTTCAGAGACTCTCTCCACACCACATGCAGCTGAGGTTCCTCTTCCTCCAGGGCACGCATCTGCCCTAAGACTTTCACCACATCGCTGCCCGCGGGAAGATCCAGTCGATAGGTCAGCACCGGTACCAGTACCGGAGTTTCATTCCTTGTCTCAAATCCAAGGCCCTGTCCTACAAAAGACTTACTGAGGCCCAGGACAGCGCAGACACCGCCTGCTTTTACATGATCTGCCGCAGTGAAACCGGCGCCTCCGTAGATACGAATGCTGTCCGCCTTCTCGCTCCACACTTCCTCCTCGGAAGCAGCGCTGCCGGCATTGGTGATAGTCATCTTCACACGTAAGATACCGCCTGTAACTTTGATATGAGTCAGACGATTGCCCGCCTGATCTCGTGATATTTTATAAACTCTGGCGCCGAACTCCTCGGGATACTCGTTCTGGCAGGAATAAGTTTGAATACCGTCCAGCAATTCCTCCACGCCCTGCAATTTCAGCGCTGATCCAAAGAAGCAGGGGAACACTTCCCGCTTCGCTACCGCCTCGGCGATAGACTTTGTCTCCAAAGTACCCTTTTCCAGATACTCTTCTGTCAATTTTTCACTGCAGACTGCGATCTCCTCCAGGCGATCACTGTTGAAACCTTCTCCACTATTTGAGAAATCCTGACATCCCTGGGACAATTTGTCCTGCAGGTTCTGCAGCAGCTTCACCTTGTCAGCCGCAGGCTGGTCCATCTTATTCACGAACAGGAAAGTAGGAATATCATACTGCTTCAACAGTTTCCACAATGTCAATGTATGTCCCTGGACACCATCTGCGCCGCTGATCACCAGAATACAGTAATCCAACACCTGCAGTGTCCTCTCCATCTCCGCGGAGAAGTCCACATGTCCCGGGGTATCCAACAGCACCAGCTCCAACCCCTTCCAGGACAGATTAGCCTGCTTGGAGAAGATGGTGATACCGCGCTCCCTCTCCTGATTGAAGTTGTCTAAGAATGCATCCTTATGGTCCACACGTCCCAGCTTTCGCACCGTTCCCGTGGTATACAAAAGAGCCTCCGACAGGGTGGTTTTGCCGGCGTCCACATGGGCTAATATTCCGATTACTATCTTTGAACCAACCATTCCCAGGCTCCTTTCTGTTCATTCTTATCCAAGAATATCATACCCGTTTCCCCGCCCCTTTGCAACCTTCACATTTTGCGGTTTTTGTGTCTAAAACGCCCCGACATGAGCATCCGCCAAGCCGCCCGAAACAATGCTCTCTCTTTCGATCGTCTCACGCCCGCAGCCGTCCTGTGCCCCTGTGACCGAAGACGGGAAGTGAGGCTTTCGTAGGGACGAGCACGCTAACAGCGACGCCGGGCGCATGTCTGAGCGAAGCGAGTTCGCGCAGGAGGCGGAGCGAATAAGTGCGTGCGAGGAGTAGAAAACGAACGTGTCTCGGTGCAGGGGACAGGAACAGGCTGTGGGGATAAACCCTTCCACAAACAGAGCATTGTTTCGGGCGGCCTCCCCCCATGTCGGGCGCAGCGGCACCCCAAAGCAGCAAAAAGCCCACCTCCGAAGAAGTGGGCTTAGGTTCATGGAATTATCTCTGTACACGTGCGCCTGCGCCGCCCATGATAGCTTCGACTTCCTTCTTGGAAGCCATGGTGGTGTCGCCGGGTGTGGTCATAGCCAATGCGCCGTGAGCTGCACCGTAGTTAACAGCGATCTCAGCATCACCGGTGGTCATCAGGCCGTAGATCAGGCCGGATGCGAAGGAGTCGCCGCCGCCTACACGGTCCATGATCTCCAGACCGTCATACTGCTTAGCCTTGTAGATCTCGCCGCCTGCCCAGCAAAGAGCTGACCAGTCATTTACGGTTGCAGTCTTAACGGTACGAAGGGTGGTTGCAACAGCCTTGAAGTTAGGATATACCTTTACGGCATTGTTGATCATCTTCTTGTAACCGTCGATGTTCAGTTCCTTTAAGTTTGCATCGTTGCCTTCGATCTCGAAGCCTAAGCATGCGGTGAAGTCTTCCTCGTTACCGATCATGACATCAACATACTTTGCGATCTCTTTGTTGACTTCCTGTGCCTTGGCAAGACCGCCGATCGCACTCCACATGGAAGGACGATAGTTCAGGTCGTAGGAAACGATGGTGCCGTACTTCTTAGCACACTTGATGGCAGCCAGAACGGTCTCACAGGACTGCTCGGAAAGTGCTGCGTAAATACCGCCGGTGTGCAGCCAACGTACACCCAGGGTACCGAAAATATACTCGAAATCAAAGTCCTCGGGAGTAGCCTTGGAGATCGCGGTGTTTGCTCTGTCGGAGCAGCCTACAGCACCACGGATACCGAAGCCGCGCTCGGTGAAGTTCAGACCGTTTCTGCAGACACGACCGATACCGTCGGTAGGCATCCACTTGATCAGGGAGGTGTCAACGCCACCCTGTAAGATAAAGTCTTCCATCAGCTTGCCTACTTCGTTGTCGGCAAAAGCGGTGATAACAGCGGTCTTCAGGCCGAAGCATCTGCGAAGTCCGCGAACTACATTGTACTCTCCGCCGCCTTCCCATGCGCGGAAGCTTCTTGCGGTACGGATACGTCCCTCACCGGGATCCAGGCGAAGCATGATCTCGCCCAAAGATACAGCATCAAATGCACACTCATTAGCAGGTCTCAAATTCAAATCCATCTTCTTATTCTCCTTAACCACGAATCTCTTTTACGATAGCAGCTGCCTCTGCGGTCAGCTCCTTGATCTTCTCGAAGTTACCGGCCTTGATCAGGTCGCCCTTTACCATCCAGCTGCCGCCGCAAGCGATGATACGGTTGTACTTCAGATACTCTTTTACATTCTCTGCATTGATACCACCGGTAGGCATGAACTTCATACCGGTATAAGGAGCAGCGATAGCCTTGATGTAATTCAGGCCGCCTGCCTGCTCGGCAGGGAAAAACTTTACAACATCCAAACCGAATTCCAAAGCAGTCTCTACGTTGGTAGGATTGCAGGTTCCGGGAGTGATGGGGATATTCTTCTTCACACAGTAGTCTACTACCTTGGGGTTGATGCCGGGGCTGACGATAAACTTAGCGCCTGCTGCCACCGCACGATCGACCTGTTCTGTGGTCAGGACGGTGCCTGCACCTACCAGCATATCAGGGAACTTCTCGCTCATAATGCGGATCGCTTCCTCTGCTGCTGCGGTACGGAAAGTAACCTCTGCACAGGGAAGTCCGCCTTCCATCAACGCACGACCCAGGGGCTCAGCGTCCTTTGCGTCATCCAATACAACTACGGGAATAATACCGATTTTCTGGAACTGCTCTAAAACTGCGTTCATCTTCTTTTCCTCCGAAAAATATTATAAATTGAATCCAAAATAATTGACTGCGTTGTAGTAAGAAATATTGCGGACCATCTCACCTAAGATGTCGTAGTCCTCAGGGAACTCACCGTTCTCTACCCAGCCGCCGATCAGGTTGCAGAGAATTCTTCTGAAATACTCATGTCTGGTGTAGGACAGGAAGCTTCTGGAGTCGGTCAGCATGCCCACGAATCCGGACAGGTTGCCCAGGTTTGCCAGGGAGGTCATCTGCTCGATCATGCCGGTCTTGTTGTCGTTGAACCACCATGCGCTGCCCTGCTGGATCTTGCCTACCGCAGCAGAATCCTGGAAAGCTCCGATGATGGTACCGATGGCCTGATTGTCCACGGGATTCAGGCTGTAGATGATGGTCTTGGGAAGGCCGGTAGCCTCGTTCACCGCATTCAGAAAATCAGCCAGCTGAGAGCTGGGTGCGTAATTGTTGGTGCAATCATAACCGGTGTCGGGACCGATCTTGGCGAACATGACCTTGTTGTTGTCACGCTTTACGCCGTAGTGTAACTGCATGACCCAGTTTCTTCTGCAATACTCTCCGCCTACGAAGATCATGAAAGCGGTCTTGAACTTGAACTCTTCCTCTCTGGAAACTTCGCCGCCGGACATCTTCTTCGCGAAGATCGCTTCCACCTCTTCAGCGGTAGCGGGTGCATAATATACGTACTCCAGACCGTGGTCGGATACGCTGCAGCCCATGGATGCGAAATAATCCATACGAATGCACAGAGCCTTCTTCACATCCTCGAAGGAAGTGATCTCTACACCGCTGACCTTTGCAAGCTTGCCGATGTACTCCGCATAATCAGGCTTCTCAATGTACATTGCCTTGTCAGGTCTCCATGCGGGAAGCACCTGAACATCAAAATCTTTATCTTCTGCGATCACCTTGTGCCACTCCAGGGAATCGATGGGATCGTCCGTGGTGCAGATCAGGGTCACGTTGGAATTCTTAATGATATTTCTGGCAGTCATGGAAGGCTCTGCCAGCTTCTTGTTGCAAAGCTCCCAGACTTCCTCGGCGTTCTTCGCGGAAAGCGCACCGTAGAATCCGAAATATCTCTGCAGCTCTAAGTGAGACCAGTGATATAAGGGGTTGCCGATGGCCTTGCCAAGACACTCTGCCCACTTGATGAATTTGTCATGATCGGAGGCAGCTCCGGTAATGTAATACTCCTCTACGCCGCAGGAACGCATGAATCTCCACTTGTAGTGGTCTCCGCCCAGCCATACCTGGGTGATGTTCTCAAATCTTCTGTCCTCAGCAATCTCTCTGGGATTGATGTGGCAATGATAATCCAGCACCGGAACTTTCGCTGCATATTCGTGATACAGCTTCTTAGCGGTATCGTTTGACAGCAAAAAGTCGGCATCCATGAATGCTTTCATCTCTTTCTCCTTTTTATCGATAGCGATATGGTTCGCGTTATGTAAGCGTTTACATTTCTATTTTTACACCTTTTTTTCCAATAGTCAACTATCTTTTATTACTTTTATCTGCACGATTTATCAGATATTGCTACATCTGTCTTTTTCGAGGCGAAAACTGCTCCGACAGTTGCTTTTTTGTCCCAAAAAGACTATAATCTCTGTAACTGTTTACATTATTCGAAAGAGGAAGAATCCATGCCCCTTACAATATACGATATTTCCAAGAAAGCGAACGTTTCCATTGCCACCGTATCCCGTGTTCTCAACGGCAGTGACAGTGTCAAAGAATCCACCAAGAAGAAGATCCTGGATATCATCGAAGAGTACGAATACACCCCCAATGCCTCCGCAAGAGCAATGAGTTTACGCTCTCTTCGTACCATCGGTATCCTCTGTGCAGATTCCTCCGACGTCTTTCTTGCAAAAGCGGTATATCTCCTGCAGCAGGAGCTGCAGAGCAACGGTTATGAATCTCTGCTGTGCTGTACCGGCTACAATTTCGACAAAAAGAAAAACTATATGAACCTGATCCTTTCCAAAAAGGTGGACGCCCTGATCCTGGTAGGTTCCAACTTCATCGGTTCCACCGAAGAGGAAAACAGCTATATCCGCGACGGATCCGCCAAGGTTCCCATCATGCTGTTGAATGCATCCTTCGATTATCCCAATGTCTACAGCACCCTCTGTGACGATGCCTCCTCCATGACTGAGGCCGCCGAGGAGATGCTGCGCGCAGGCATTCGCGATATCCTGTATCTCTACAGCGCAGATTCCTACAGCAGCAAGAAAAAGTTAAGCGGTTTCCACACTGCTATGAAGCGCAATGAGATCCCAGGCTATGAAGATCTGATCCTTCATGCCGAAGAGTCCTCCTCCGTAGAGGAGATCGCAGCAGCCATCGCAGACTTCGAAGCCAAAGGACATACCTTCCACGGTATTCTGGCTGCAGATGACACCTTGGCCATCGCCGCTGTCAAGTATGCTCACAAGAAAGGTCGAAGCATTCCGGATGACCTGTCCGTCATCGGTTATAACAACTCCATGCTGACAGAGTTCTGTACTCCGGAACTGACTTCCATCGACAGCCACTTAGAGACCCTGACCCATCAGCTGGTGACCACCCTGATCGGTGTGTTAAGCGGTCAGGAAATGCCTAAAAAATCCTTATTCTCCGGTAATCTCGTAAAAAGAGGAACCACAAACTTTTAGTTTGCGGTTCCTTTTCTTTTACTCTATATTCCAGGCTTCTGCCAGTCTTTTGATTCCTTCTTCGATAGCTTCCGATTCCAGTGCGCCGAAGCCCAAAAGAATGGATCTGCTCTTTCTCCTGTCTCCGATCCTGTAATCGGACAATCCGTACACTCTTACTCCTTTTTCCTTGGCACGTTCTACCAATTCCTCCTCCGTCAATTCACCGGATTCCAGTACCAGATGAAGCCCGGCGTTCTCGCCGCGAATGCGGAACGTTTTTTCAAAAGGCTGCAGAAGATCAAGCAGCAGGTCATGTTTTTCACGGTAGATCTTACGCATCTTGTTCAGATGTCTCTCCAAATATCCGTCCCTTACAAACTCATTTAAGATACTTTGATCGATGCGGGACACGGTACAGGAATAGAAACCCAGCTTCTGCGCAAAACGTTCCATCAGCTGCTGCGGCAAGACCATATAACCGACTCGGATCGTCGATGCCAGCGACTTGGTAAACGTATTCATATAGATGACCCGCCCGCTTCGATCCTCTGAGAACAGGGCCGGCAGCGGTTTGCCGTCCATACGAAACTCACTGTCATAATCATCTTCAATAATATACCGGTCTTCTT
>JAKSRX010000101.1 GCA_024403365.1 Acetatifactor sp.
GGAAAACCTGATAAAACCTCGCATTTCTCGGCATATCTTGGCAATTTAGGAGGAGAAAAATTTATGATTAGAGTGCTTTTCGTATGCCACGGTAATATATGTAGATCAACTATGGCTGAATCGGTTTTGACTCACATGGTCAAAGAAAAACATCTGGAGCATCAGTTCGAAATATACTCCGCGGCTACCAGTCGCGAGGAGATCGGGAACGGTCCACACTATGGTACCGTAGGAAAACTGCGTCAGGTGGGGATCCCGGTGGTGCCTCATCGTGCGGTGCAGATGACGCAGGCGGACTATCAGTACTACGATTACCTCATCGGTATGGATACTGCCAATATTCGCAATATGACCCGTATCGCAGGTGGTTCAGATCCTCAGGGGAAGATCTACAAGCTGCTCAGTTTCGGCGCGGATGGTATGCTGCACGAAGCCCGAGATGTGGCGGATCCCTGGTATACGGACAACTTTGATGCCACTTATGAGGACGTGATCGCCGGACTGACAGGCTTTCTTGCTTTTCTGAAAAGGAAGGGCGAAATTGTCTGACAATTCTTGACTATGAACTGAAAATGGGAGATAATAGAGCCAGGCGCAATTAACCCTGGCTTTACTTATGTGAAAGGTGAATTTATGTTAAAAGATTGGATCAAATCAGAGAGACCCGAGACCGAAGAAATCGAGAAGAGACTGGAGGATCTGCGTGCCCGTCTTGCAACCAAACAGACAGAGATCAGAGATCACAAATTGCCGGTGCTGGTGATCCTGGAAGGCTGGGGAGCAGCCGGAAAGGGCAGTGTCCTGGGCAAGATCATTCGTAATATTGACCCCAGATTTTTCAAGGTCTCCACTCAAAGCGTGAAGACAGAAGAGGAGATGCGTAAGCCTTTCCTGTATCGTCATTTTGTGAAGATCCCCGAAGCGGGTAAGTATATGTTCTTAGACGGCAGCTGGATGGACGAGGTCACCGGAGAATATCTGCGCGGTGAGATCGATGAAGCAACCTACAGAAAGCGTCTGGACAGCATCAAGAGCTTCGAGCGTCAGTTGACGGACAACGGATATTTGGTCCTGAAATTCTTCTTCCAGATCGATGAGAAGGAACAGAAGAAGCGTATCGATGCCCTGCTTGCGGACAAGAGTACCAAGTGGCGTGTCAGCAAGGCCGATCTCTGGCAGAATAAGCATTATGATAAATGTATGGATGTGTATGATGAATACCTGCGCGAGACCAATCAGTCTCAGGCACCTTGGTATATCATCGACGCAAAGAATAAGAAGTGGGCGGAGACTCAGCTGCTGGATATCATGGTGAACGGTATCGATACCGCTCTGACCAATGGCGAACATGCAGTGCCTATCCTTCAGAATATGTTCCCTCTGCGCAAGACTCCCAAACTTGCGGAGATCCCTTTGGACAAGTCCCTCACCGAGGAAGAGTATCGTGAGGAACTGGACAAGTGTCAGAAGAAGCTTGCGAAGTTGCACAACGAGCTTTACAGAAGACGTATTCCTGTGATCGTGGCTTATGAAGGTTGGGATGCTGCCGGTAAGGGTGGCAACATCAAACGTATTACAGGTTCTCTGGATCCCAGAGGCTTTGAGGTACATCCTATTGCAAGTCCCGAGCCTCATGAGAAGGCAAGACATTATCTCTGGAGATTCTGGAACAGACTGCCCAAGGATGGTCACATCGCTATTTTCGACAGAACCTGGTACGGTCGTGTCATGGTAGAGCGTCTGGAAGGTTTCTGCAGCGAGAATGACTGGCAGCGTGCTTATAACGAGATCAACGAGTTCGAGAAGGAACTCACCGATTGGGGCGCTATCGTGATCAAGTTCTGGGTTCAGATCGACAAGGATACTCAGCTGGAGCGTTTTACCGACCGTCAGAATACGCCCGAGAAGCAGTGGAAGATCACCGATGAGGACTGGAGAAACCGTGAGAAGTGGGATGTGTATGAGATCGCCATCGACGAGATGCTGCAGAAGACTAACACCACTACCGCACCCTGGTTCGTGCTGGAATCCAACGACAAAAAATACGCCAGAATCAAGGCACTGAAGATTCTGATCGAAGAAATTGAAAAGAGATTGTAAGAATGATAAAAGCAGTTTTGTTTGATATGGACGGTACCCTCATCGACACCGAGAAGTATTACCGCGTATTCTGGCCCATGGCTATGGCGGAGTTCGGGTATACTTTGACGGATGAGCAGGTGCTTTCCATGAGAAGTTTAGGCCGTCCTTTTGCTCCTGCACAGCTGAAGGCCTGGTTCGGTGAGGACCTGGACTATTATGCTGTGCGCAACCGCAGAAAGGAACTGATGGAGGAGGTCATCGACCGGGATGGTATTCAACTGAAACCCGGTGCGGTGGAGATCCTGGAGGAATTGAAGAAGCGAGGTGTCCTCATCGCCATTGCCACTGCTACCGACCTGGAACGCACCGAGAAATATCTGAAGGTGACCGGTATCCGGGAATATTTTGATCGACTGATCAGTGCCACCCAGGTGAAGGAGGGAAAACCTTCTCCGGATATTTATCTCTATGCCTGCGAACAGCTGGGACTGGCACCCGAAGAGTGCATCGCAGTGGAGGATTCCCCCAACGGCGTCACCAGTGCTTATCGTGCGGGCTGCAAAGTGGTCATGGTACCCGATCAGACGGAGCCGGACGAGGAATTGTCCAAGAAACTTTTTGCCTGTGTGAGCAGGCTGGACCTGATTGCCGAATTGTTCTAAATGACGAGAAAGGTAACGTAAATCCATGGGATTCTGTCACCCTCTGCACTTGATTTTTGGTGTAGGGGGTGTTATATTCTATGTGGTATGCTATGCTCTTTAGGAGAAATAGCAGGAATTTACGACAAAAATATGAAAAGGCCGGTTCGCAAGGTAAAGAATGCGGACGGGAGGAAAGGATTTAAGAGAAATGAGCAAGGGTTTTGATGAAGTTATTTCTAAGGTTAAGAGCTGCGGCATGAAGAAGATCGCAGTTGCTGCTGCACAGGACTCCGCTGTACTGGAAGCTGTTAAGGCTGCTAAGGAGCAGGGAATCGCAGATGCAGTTCTGGTTGGCGATGAGGCTAAGATCAGAGCGATCGCAGCAGAACTGAAGATCGATGTTGATCAGTTCCAGATCATTGACGAGCCTGATATGGCACAGGCAGCATTAAAGGCAGTTAAGCTGGCACACGACGGCGAGGTTGAGATGTACATGAAGGGTCTTTGCGATACCAAGACTTTCTTGAAGAGCGTACTGGACAAGGAAGTGGGTCTTCGTACCGGCAGCGCACTGTCTCACGTAGCAGTGTTCGATATTCCTTCTTACGAGAAGCTTCTGTTCCTGACCGACGTTGCTTTCATGACCTATCCTACACTGGAGGATAAGGCTGCTATCATCAAGAATACTGTTCCTGTATGTAAGGCTTGCGGCGTTGATATGCCTAAGGTTGCGCCTCTTGCAGCAGTAGAAGTTGTTAACCCCAAGATGCCTGCTACCGTTGAGGCTGCTGAGCTGACCAAGATGTGTGAAGAGGGTGCTATCACCGATTGTATCGTAGACGGACCTCTTTCTCTTGACCTTGCTATCGATCCCGAAGCTGCTAAGCATAAGGGAGCTACCGACAGAAAGATCCAGGGTGATGCAGACATCCTTCTGTTCCCTGACATCCACGCAGGCAACCTTGTTTACAAGGCACTTGTACATACCGTACCCGGCGTTAAGAATGGTTGTATTCTGACCGGTACCAAGGTTCCCGTAATCCTTACCAGCCGTTCCGATACCTTCGAGACCAAGGTAAATTCCATCGCTCTTGCAGCAGTTGTTGCAGCTGAGATGAATAAGTAAGATAAATCAGGAGGACGAATACTATGTCTATTAAGAGTTTGATCATCAATCCCGGTTCCACTTCCACCAAGATCGGTGTGTTTGAGGACGAGACTTTGCTTTTCGAGGAGACTTTGAGACACAGCACTGAGGAGATCTCTCAGTACGCTACCATCGTTGATCAGAAGGACTTCAGAAAGAAGATCATCACAGACCTTCTTGCTTCCAAGAACTTCGACATCAAGTCTCTGAATGTTTGTGTAGGTCGTGGCGGTATGTTAAAGCCCATCCCCGGCGGTACCTATGCAGTAACCGATGAACTGCTTGCAGATCTGAAGGCAGGCGTTTCCGGACAGCATGCTTCCAACCTGGGTGGTATCCTGGCTAGAGAGATCGCTGACGAGATCGGCGTTCCTTCCTTCATCGTTGACCCCGTAGTAGTAGATGAGCTTGCACCCGTTGCAAGATATTCCGGTGTTCCCGAGCTTCCCCGTATCAGCGTATTCCACGCACTGAACCAGAAGGCAGTTGCTAAGAGATATGCGAAGGAAGTTGGCAAGGCTTATGATTCTCTGAATCTGATCGTTGTTCACATGGGCGGCGGCGTATCCGTTGGTGCTCACAAGAATGGCAAAGTCGTTGACGTATTCAACGCACTTGACGGTGACGGCGCATTCTCTCCCGAGAGAGCAGGTGGCGTTCCCAGTGGTGCTCTGATCAAGATGTGCTTCTCCGGAAAGTATTCCGAGAAGGAAGTATACAGCAAGATCGTAGGTAAGGGTGGTTTCAATGCATACCTTGGCACCAACGACATGCGTGAAGTCAACAAGCTGGTTGACGCAGGCAGCAAGGAAGCAGAAGCAGTAAGAGAAGCTTTCCTGTATCAGATCGCTAAGAATATCGGTTCCATGGCAGCAGTTCTGGACGGTAAGGTTGACCAGATCATCCTGACCGGCGGTATCGCATACAACGCACTGGTTTGCGACGAACTGAAGAGAAAAGCCGGCTTCATCGCTCCTTTCACCGTATATCCCGGTGAGGACGAGCTGCTTGCTCTGACTCAGGGCGCACTTCGTGTACTGAACGGCGAAGAGAAGGCAATGGAATACTAATTCCTGAATGTTTGAAATGTGAGGCCTCGGGCTGTATGCCCGGGGCTTTCTTAGAAAGGCATAGGTTTTCCTGTGAAAGATAAGAAAAAACTGATTTTGATCCTGATCGCGGCAGTGGTAGTGATCCTGCTGCTTGTACTTGTGAAGAATATGGGAGGAAATGATGCGGCGCCCGGTGAGGGATCCGATATCGCAAGCCTGCCCGTGTTAGAACTGGAAAGCGATAGTTCTGTGGAAAGCAGTGCCATCGTATCTGAGTCTACAGACTATACAGAACCTGATGAGAGCTCAGAGGAGTTGGAAAGCTCTGAAGTGACAGGCGGTTCCGAGGTGATCGCAAGTTCCGGGGAAGCATCCGAATCCGATGAATGGGACTACGATAATGACGAGAAGCCCGATGGCGGCAACTTAAACGACCCTTCCGGTGCCACAGGCAAACTGGACGAGTACGGTTCCTATTATTCCAAGGATGAGGTGGCTCTGTATATCGACACCTATGGTGAACTTCCGGATAACTATATTACCAAGAAGGAAGCTGAGAACTTGGGCTGGACCGGTGGAGCCGTAGAACCCTACGCACCCGGCAAAGTGATCGGCGGCGATAAGTTCGGCAACAAAGAGAAGCTGCTGCCTACCAAGAAGGGCAGACAGTATTATGAATGCGACATTGACACCAAGGGAAAGAAACGAGGCACTAAGCGTATCGTCTTTTCCAACGATGGTTTGATCTATTATACGGACGATCATTATGAGTCTTTTACCCTGTTGTACGGGGAGGAGTAAGTTTGACACTGATCGGTCCATAGGATATAATTTGATGTAGTAAACAGGTGCATTGCACGGAAATGAGGCAATATGTATAAAGACGGTAAAATCTACCTGGGTCTGTCTGATGATGAGAACAAAGAGCAGATCCATATGTATCTGAATATGTGTAACAGACACGGTCTGATCGCAGGTGCCAGCGGTACCGGTAAGACCATCACCATGAAGGTCATGGCGGAGTCTTTCTCCGATGCAGGCGTTCCTGTATTCCTTTGCGATGTAAAGGGTGATGTATCCGGTATTGCTATGCCCGGTGTAAAGAGCGACAGCATGGAGAAGAGGATCGACAAGTTCGGCATCCGTGAGCAGTTCCAGTTCAAGGCATGTCCTACCTGCTTCTGGGATATCTACCAGGCGCAGGGACATCCCGTTCGTGCAACCATCTCCGATATGGGTCCCGCACTGCTTGCAAGAATTCTGAACCTTACCCCTGCGCAGGAAGGCGTACTGAACATCGTGTTCCGTATCGCAGACGACAAGGGATTGACTTTGATCGATCTGAAGGATCTGAAGGTAGTCCTGAACTATGTCAATGACCACAAGAATGATTTCATGCTGACCTACGGAACCGTAGCAAGTCAGTCTATCGGCGGCATCATCAGAGCATTGCTTCCTCTGGAGAACCAGGGTGGCGATCTGTTCTTCGGTGAGCCTGCGCTGGATATTTTCGACTGGATCCGTACCGATGCCAACGGCAAGGGTATGGTGAACCTGATGGATTGTACCAAGTTGGTACAGAATCCCGCACTGTATGCAAGCTTCATGCTTTGGCTGATGGCGGAACTGTTCGAGCGTTTGCCCGAGGCAGGCGATATGGACAAGCCTAAGCTGGTATTTTTCTTCGATGAGGCACATATGCTCTTCACCAATGCACCCAAGGTGCTGGTACAGAAGATCGAGCAGATGGTGAAACTGATCCGTTCCAAGGGCGTCGGTATCTATTTCGTGACCCAGAGCCCCAGCGATATTCCGGATACTGTCCTGG
>JAKSRX010000102.1 GCA_024403365.1 Acetatifactor sp.
GGATTTCCCACTGAGGTGTTGGAGGAGTTTTCACGCCTGACCGGCAGAGGTGTGCTGTGCAACAAGCCTTATTCCGGTACCGATGTCATCCGTGACTACGGAGAGCAGCATCTGCAGACCGGCGATTTGATCGTCTATACTTCCGCAGACAGCGTGCTTCAGATCGCAGCCCATGAGGATGTGGTTCCGGTAGAGCAGTTGTACGAATACTGCAGGATCGCCAGAAAGATCCTCCAGGGACCTTACGGTGTGGGCAGAGTCATTGCAAGACCCTTTATCGGTACCTGCAAGGAGGATTTCAAGCGTACCAGTAAACGACATGACTTCTCTTTAGAGCCTCCCGAGACCACCATGTTGGACCAGTTGAAAGATAATGGCTACGATGTGATCAGTATCGGTAAGATTTACGACATTTTTGCCGGAAAAGGAATTACCGACTACGAATATACCACCGGTAACGAGCAGGGTATCGAGAGGACCCTGGCACGCATGCAGGAGGATTTCTGCGGCCTTTGCTTTACCAATCTGGTGGACTATGACATGCTCTACGGCCATCGAAGAGACATCGAAGGCTATGCCAAGGCGGTGGCTTATTTTGATGAAAAACTGCCCGAACTTTTGGAAAACCTTCGGGAAGGTGATCTGCTGATGATCACCGCGGACCATGGCTGTGATCCCGGATATACCAGAACCACGGACCACACCAGAGAGCATACGCCTCTTCTGATCTACGGCCCCGGCATTTCACCCCGCAATCTGGGAACCCGAGAGACCTTTGCGGACATCGGAGCTACCATTTTGCATTATTTTGACATTCAGCCTGAAATAGCAGGTGAAGATCTGCTGTAACAATAGACCGTGAAGTGACCCTTCACAGAAATGAGGAATATCGTGAGTGATTTAACCAAAGAGATTAATCGAAGAAGAACCTTTGCCATCATATCCCACCCCGATGCAGGTAAGACTACTTTAACAGAGAAATTCCTGCTGTACGGCGGCGCTATCAACTTAGCAGGTAGTGTTAAGGGTAAAGCAACCGCAAGACATGCCGTATCCGACTGGATGGAGATCGAGAAGGAGAGAGGTATTTCCGTTACTTCTTCCGTTTTACAGTTTGAATATGACGGCTACTGCATCAACATTCTGGATACACCCGGACATCAGGATTTCTCCGAGGATACCTATCGAACCCTGATGGCAGCAGACTCCGCAGTCATGGTTATCGATGCATCCAAGGGTGTTGAGCCTCAGACCAGAAAGCTGTTCAAGGTCTGCGGTATGAGAGGAATCCCCATCTTCACCTTTATCAACAAGTTGGATCGTGATGCCAACGACACCTTTGATCTGTTGGATGAAATTGAAAAAGAATTAGGCATTACCACCTGTGCCATCAACTGGCCCATCGGTTCCGGTAAAGCATTTAAGGGCGTATATGACAGAGAGAGCAAGTCTATCGTGACCTTCTCCGATACCGAAAAGGGTACCAAGGAAGGTACCACCAATATCGTTCCCGTAGCGGATGAGGCATCTTTGGTTGCAACCATCGGCCAGGAAGCAGCGGACAAGCTGTTAGAGGAGATCGCACTGTTAGACGGCGCCAGCGAGGAATTCGATATCGAGGCTGTCAGAAACGGTAAACTGACTCCCGTATTCTTCGGCTCTGCATTGACCAACTTCGGCGTGGAGATCTTCTTACAGCACTTCCTGAAGATGACCACCACTCCTTTACCCAGAAAAGCAGATATCGGTGTCATTGACCCCGTGGAAAATAATTTCTCCGCATTTGTATTTAAGATCCAGGCTAACATGAACAAGGCTCACAGAGACCGTATCGCATTCATGCGTATCTGTTCCGGTAAGTTCGATGCTTCCGCAGAAGTTCGCCACGTACAGGGCAACAAGGTCATGAGACTTTCCCAGCCCCAGCAGATCATGGCAGATGAGCGTAAGATCCTGGACGAGGCATATGCAGGCGATATCATCGGTGTGTTCGATCCCGGTATTTTCTCCATCGGTGATACCCTTTGCGCACCCAAGGAGAAATTTGTGTACGACGGTATTCCTACCTTCGCACCCGAGCATTTCGCAAGAGTTCGCCAGGTAGATACCATGAAGAGAAAACAGTTTTTAAAAGGCGTTGAGCAGATCGCGCAGGAAGGTGCCATTCAGATCTTCCAGGAGTTCAACACCGGTATGGAAGAGATCATCGTAGGTGTAGTAGGTATGCTGCAGTTCGAAGTACTGAAATACCGTCTTGAGAACGAATACAACGTAGAGATCCGTCTGGAGACTCTGCCTTACGAGCATATCCGCTGGATCGAGAACAAAGATGATATCGACATCAGCAAACTGGTAGGAACCTCCGATATGAAGAAGGTCAAGGACTTAAAGGGTAATCCTTTGCTCCTGTTCGTAAATCCCTGGAGTATCGGCATGGTTCTGGACCGTAACAAAGGTCTGGAGTCATCCGAGTTCGGACGCTGGTAAAAGACACGGAAAGAAAGCGTATAACTTGAAATATAGAATCGTAATGTGATATAATCTAATGAGTACTACAAATGGAGGTAGGAACATGGAAAAGAATACAGAAATCAAGACTCTTACATTACACGAAGATGAGAAGAACGGCTCTGTTAAGATCGCCGATGATGTAATTGCAGCTATCGCACGTCTTGCAGTAGGCGAGGTAGAAGGTGCATCACCTTTAACCAACAGCGACCTGATGAAGAAGTTCGGTGTTAAGGATGTTTCCAAGGGCGTTAAAGTAGAGGTTCAGGAAAATGATGTGAAGATCTCCATCGCTGTTGTTATCGATTACGGTTTCAACATCCCCTCTACCTGCAGCAAGGTTCAGGAGAAGATCAGAGCAGCGGTTGAGAACATGACCGGACTGAATGTTACCGATGTTAACATCAGAATCATGGCCGTAAACGTGAAGTAATTCAGAGCCATGCACATGGCCGCCAAACATTTTTCCTTGCTTGCAAGGAGAAAAATGTTTACGGACATGTATATGGCGAGAAGCGATCATGAGCAAAAGGAAAGCCGCGAAGCGGCGATTTTGCGAATGATGGCGCTGAATTACGAAGGCAGAGCGAAGCGCTGAATTACGAAGGCAGAGCGAAGCGCTGAATTACGAAGGCAGTGCGATAGAATAAATAACCCCGGAGAATAGATATGAGCAGAAGAGAACAGAGAGAGCAGATTTTCAGATTGTTGTTCCGCGTGGAATTTAATGCATTGGAGGAAATGCAGCAGCAGACTGGTCTGTTTCTGGAACAGATAAAACTCCCCACCGAAGATGACGGTCAGGGTGCTTCCGAGCAGGATGCGGAGATCATTGAGGCAAAGTATGTGAAGATTCAGGAGAAACTTCCCGAACTGGATGCCCAGATCAACGAGAAAACAGAAGGCTGGGATACCAAGCGTATGGGCAAGGTAGAACTGGCTGTACTTCGTCTGGGCCTTTACGAGATCCTTTATGATGACGAAGTGCCCGGCGGCGTAGCAGTCAACGAGGCAGTAGAGATCGCCAAGAAATACGGTCAGGAATCCTCCGGTAAATTTGTCAACGCAGTTCTGGCAAAGTTCATGCCTGCCGAGGCGTAAGCAGACATCGGCACATTTTTGGCCATTGAAAGAGAGGCTTAGTGCCCATGGCGCGGAGTGTTTATACAGTTACACAAGTAAACGGTTATATTAAAAATATGTTCACGCAGGATTATATGTTGCAGTCCCTCTTCGTTCGCGGAGAGGTGAGCAACTGCAAGTATCATTCCTCTGGACATATTTATTTTACTTTAAAGGATCAAAATGGAACCATCGCCTGCGTCATGTTTGCAGGCAACCGCAGCGGCCTGAAATTCCAGATGAAGGAAGGACAGCAGGTCATCGTCGGCGGTAGTGTGGACGTCTATCCCAGAGATGGCAAGTACCAGTTATATGCGCGTCAGATCGCGTTAGATGGTGCCGGCGATCTCTATGTTCAGTTTGAGCAGTTAAAACGAGAATTAGAGGAATGCGGCATGTTTGCCCCCGAGTACAAAAAGCCCATTCCCAGATATATAAAGACTTTAGGTGTGGTTACGGCATCTACCGGCGCGGCGGTCCGGGATATCATCCAGATCACCAGACGCCGAAATCCCTATGTGCAGATCATCCTGTATCCTGCAATCGTTCAGGGTGAATATGCGGTGGAGAGCATCGTAAAAGGTATTCATGCACTGGAAGCCCAGGGCGTGGACGTGATGATCGTAGGCCGAGGCGGCGGATCCATTGAGGATCTGTGGGCCTTCAACGAAAGAGAAGTGGCGCAGGCAGTATTTGACTGCAGCGTACCCATCATCTCTGCCGTAGGCCATGAAACCGACACCACTATCATTGATTTTGTATCGGATCTGCGTGCACCCACACCCTCCGCAGCAGCGGAACTGGCAGTGTACGAATTTGATGCGCTGCAGGAAGAAATGGCAGCTTATGAGCAAGCCCTTAAACAGGCCATGCTTCGCAATATCAGAAACTATAGAGATCAATTAAAGATTTATGATATGCGGCTGAAACATGCCAGTCCCCAGAGCAAGCTTCGCGATAAACGAACCTACCTGATGCGCCTGGAGGAACAGTTAAACGCCCGTATGGAAAGCCTTCTGAAGGCAAAACGACATCGCTTGAACCTGTATATTGAACAGATGAAAGGATTATCCCCCCTGGCCCGCCTCCAAAGCGGCTATGCGTATCTGGCAGATGATGCCGGCAAGCGACTGAGCCGTGTTTCGGACATGCAAGTGGGACAGGAGGTCACCATTCGCATGCAGGATGGCAGCGCAACCGCCCGAATCAAAGACATCCGAAACTCGTAGAAAGCATCAAAACATCCAAGAAAGCCAGAATTGATGCTTTGAGTGAAAAAAGGAGATTACACATGAGTGAAATGAAGATAGAACAGCAATTTGAACGTCTGGAAGAGATCGTGGAAGCGTTAGAGGGAGAGGAACTGTCCCTGGAGGAAGCCTTCAACGTGTATCAGGAAGGCATGAACCTGTTAAAACAGTGCAACGACCAGATGGACCAGGTTGAGAAGAAAGTACTGGCTCTGTCAGCAGACGGCAGCTTATCCGAGCTGGACAGAGAAGACGAAGAGTAGAAGAACACGAAGTCGGATAGAGCTGACGAAGTGTAGAAGAACATAGAGCCGGCCGGGCAATAACGGAAGGGAAAGACGGCGGGCACGGAGGAATAGAAATGGAACAGTTTGAACAACTTATGAAAACAAAAGTAGCGGAGATCGACAGTATCTTAGAGACCTATCTCCCTGCAGAGGAAGGTCTTCAGAAGACCGTATTAGAGGCTATGAATTACAGCGTCAGAGTAGGCGGCAAGAGACTTCGTCCTCTGTTTATGAAGGAAGTTTTCGCCCTTTACGGCGGAGAAAGCAAAGTTATCGAGCCCTTTATGGCAGCGATTGAAATGATACATACCTATTCCCTGGTGCATGATGATCTTCCCGCTATGGACAACGATGAATACCGCAGAGGCAAGAAGACCACTCACGCTGTTTACGGCGAGGCAATGGGTATTCTGGCCGGCGACGGATTATTGAACTATGCATTCGAGACCGCTTTTAAGGCATTTGCATACTGCGGCGGAGATTTCCAGAAGGTTGTCAGAGCTTTAAATGTACTTGCGGGAAAAGCAGGCGTTTATGGTATGATCGGCGGCCAGACTGCAGATATTGAGCGGGAAGACAGACCCGAGCTCGGTCAGGAACAGCTGGAGTTCATCCATGAACACAAGACCGCTGCATTGATCGAAGCATCCCTGATGGTAGGTGCTATCCTGGCCGGAGCCAGCGAAGAGGAATCTCGTATGCTGGAAGAGTGCGGACACAAGATCGGTATCGCTTTTCAGATCCAGGACGATATCTTGGATGTGATCGGTACCCAGGAAGAGCTGGGCAAGCCTATCGGCAGCGATGAGAAAAACGGCAAGAAGACCTATGTTACCTTAAATGGTCTGGAGCAGTCCAAGGCTGATGTGGAGAAGCTTTCCAATCAGGCGCTTTGCTATCTGCAGGCCAAAGGAGAGAAGAGCGAGTTCCTGCAGGAGCTTGTGCGTATGCTGATCAACCGTCGCAAGTAAACATAGATTACCGGGCTCGACATACAGAAGCAGCCTGACAGCCATAGGTCCATCGAACCAGGCCATGCCCCGGCTGCGAAGCCCACAAAAGGCCATGTCCCCGATTGACCCGGCTGCGAAGCCCACAAAATGAGGTTTATATTCATGTATCTTGAACAAATTCAAAGTGAAAATGATATCAAAAAAATAGATCCAAAAAACTACGACGAACTGGCACAGGAGATCCGTACCTTCCTGATCGAGAAGATCAGTGTGACCGGCGGACACCTGGGCTCCAATCTGGGCGCCGTAGAACTGACCATGGCATTGCACCTTGCTTTGACCCTGCCTCAGGACAAGATCATCTGGGACGTAGGACATCAGTCCTATACCCACAAGCTCCTGACAGGCCGTAAGGAGGGCTTTGATGTGCTGCGCCAGTTTAAGGGCGTAAGCGGATTCCCCAAGAGAAAAGAAAGTGATTGTGACGCCTTCGATACGGGCC
>JAKSRX010000103.1 GCA_024403365.1 Acetatifactor sp.
GAGTCCTAATCTTCTTCGATGACCTGGATCTCCAGGTAGTCGAATTCAATACTTTCAATAAAATTATCCTGAGTGAAACGGGCCTTGCGATGATGTTTGAATTCACGGATGGTCTTGTCCAGCCAGATCGGCTTGCCAAGATCAAACTGAAGACAGACTTCGTCCAGGGCCTGAAATACTTTATGGGTGCGGGTATCCACTTTGTCATTTACGATGGTGGTATCCTGCAGCATGTGATTGTCCTTGAATGTACGAGCCCATAAACGAAACATAGTCGTTACCTCCCTGTTACTGGTATCTTACTGATTTTGGGAGAAGGATGCAAGTGCAGGAAACTGATTTGTGAAAAAAAGATGAAAATTTGTGAAAAGCTTTCTCATTTGCGGGAAACTATGATAAAATATAAGCAGTAAGGCGCAAAGCCCGAAGAGAGGGAGTTACAATGGACCAATATATCACCAGCGGGGACGGTATCGACAGCTGGAAGGAGGTCACACTGATCTACAGTGCGGCACTTCGTCAGATCGAGGCACGTATGGACGTGCTGAACGAAGAATTCCAGCATGTTCATAAGTACAACCCCATTGAACACATCAAAGCTCGTATCAAGACGCCCGAGAGCATCGTTAAGAAATTAAAGCGTCACGGTTACGAGTCCACCATCCAGAACATGGTAAGCTACATCAATGATATCGCAGGACTGCGTATCATCTGTTCTTTTACATCAGATATTTATCGAATCGTGGATATGATTCGTGCACAGAAGGATATCAACATTCTGTCCGTTAAGGACTATGTTACTTTCCCGAAGGCCAGCGGCTACAGAAGTTATCACATGATCGTCACAGTGCCGGTATATCTTTCCGACAGGATCGTGAATGCCAAGGTTGAGATCCAGATCAGAACCGTAGCTATGGATTTCTGGGCGAGTCTGGAGCACAAGATCCACTATAAGTTCGAAGGCGACGCTCCGGAGCATATCCGCAACGAGCTGGTAGAGTGTTCCAAGATGGTATCGGATCTGGATGCCAGAATGCTTTCCCTGAACGAGGAGATCATCGAGATCAGCGCGAAGCAGAACGCACAGAAAACAACAGAATAAAGAATAAGAGCCCGACCGGTGACGGTCGGGCTTTTTTGCGTAAATACCCCAAAAATGAGGAGTGCCCAGACACCTCGCGGCGCCTGGGCTATTATGAAAAAAACTTCTTAAGTTCTTTCTTATGAGGTTAGTATAGCAATGGATTATGAATAAAGTGTGAACACGATGTAAATTATTGTTTAATTGTTATAGATTGACAAGAAAATAACAAGTTATACTGTACAAATTGCACAAAGAAACAGGATCTACAGTTTAAGTTGTAAATTTCGGTGAAAAATGCTATAGTTATTCTAACTATGTATATTGGAAAACTGCGTGTTTCAATAGATCAACCGGAGGAAAACCATGGATATGTTTACCGATAAGCTGGCAGAAAAGCTGGCTGCACAGGAGATCATCGCTGCCAATTCCGCAGCAGATGCAGAACAGATCAACAGACTGAAGAATCAGATCGTAGAATATGATGAATGCTTGTCCAGATTGCGTGGACTCATCGAGGATGGCGCAGCCAGACTGGAGAGTTCCAAGGGCAGCGAGGAGGATATCGAGCGCCTGGTACAGGAGAGCATCAAGAAGATCCGCGAGATGCAGCAGGATGCCGCACAGTTAGAGGAGTTTGCTAAGCGTCTGGAGGAGAGGATCGAGGGCATCAACGACGTCATCGATGACAATGTGCACAAAGAGTGTGTCAAAGTCTACAGAAATGTACAGGCTGTGGTAAATGAGCAGACTGAGAAGGACCACAAGGCTATCGTGACCCTTTCCGATACTGTGGCAAAGTCCGGTAAGAAGATGGGTGCCATCTTCGGCATCAGCATCGCAGCATTGATAGTCAGCCTGGCAGGCGTGGTACTGCAGGTTCTTAGTATCCTGAAGGTATTCTGATAAAGGACAAAACTATGGCGAAAGAGATATGGAAACCCGGTAACATGCTTTACCCTCTGCCTGTGGTAATGGTAAGCATGGCGGACAAAAACGGAAAGAGCAATATCATCACCATTGCCTGGGCAGGAACCATCTGTACCAATCCGCCTATGGTGAGCATCTCGGTGCGTCCTGAGCGATATTCCTATCAGATCCTGAAGGAGACGAAGGAGTTCGTCATCAACCTGACCACCAAAGATCTGGTATTTGCAACGGACTACTGCGGCGTAAAAAGCGGCCGCGATGTGGACAAGTTCAAGGACCTGGGACTGACTCCCATCCCTGCACAGCAGCTGAAGGCTCCCATGATCGCAGAGAGCCCCGTGAATATCGAGTGCAGAGTCAGAGAGATCATTCCTCTGGGTTCTCATGATATGTTCATGGCAGATGTGGTCGCAGTGCATGCGGATGAGAAGTATATGGATGAGAAGCGCAAGTTCCATCTGGAGAAGGCAGAGCCTATCGTGTATTCCCACGGTGCGTACCTTGCCTGCGGAGAGCAGCTGGGTACTTTCGGCTACAGTGTGAAAAAGAAGTAAGTTTTGAAACAGGAAGTATATGAAGCGAAAAAAGAGTTATAAAAATTATCTATTTACATATATTAAAAGTACGGTTGTTGCACTGGTACTCTGCCTGTTTTTCGTGAAGGGCTATACCCCTTTGGAACAGACGGGAGATAATTTCTTCTACGTCAAGGTAAACGGCCAGTACGTAGGATCCGTCTCCGACGAAAAGACAGCGGAGGATCTGCTCAGAGAGGCCCGCAGAAGGGTTGCTCTGCAGAGCGGCGGTCTTACTTACATGAACGTGGAGATGACTGTGGAGGGCAAGGAAGTCCTCTGGGGTCAGGTGGACAGCGAGAGCGCGGTCAGTGAGAGAATGGAAGCGGTGCTGGGCGTCAGCAAAGTTTCCACTTTACAGCAGGCCTACACCGTTAAGTTAAACGACAAGGTAGTGAACCTGGCAGGATTGGATGAAGTCAGAGAATTCCTGCAGACTGCCATTGACAAGTATGACTCGGAAGGCAAGTTCCGTGTGGATCTGGAATACGACCGGAACAGAGAGTTCAGCGTATTGAACGTGGTGGTAAACGATTCCAAGATCGTTAAGCCCGTGATCTCCACAGATACCGATAAGGCAGGTATCGCTGCTTTCTGGGCGTCTGTGAAGACGGAAGAAGAGGAAGTGAAGGAGCAGGACTTTGAGGATTATCAGAGCGGCATCCTTTCTATGAATTTTGTGGAGAAGATCGAGGTGGTGGAGTCCTATCTGCCCGCGGATCGTCTGATCAGTGTGGAGGAAGCGGTAGCTGCCTTTGTGGCTGACCAGGAGGTACCTCAGATCTACAAGGTGGTATCCGGTGACACCCTTTCCGAGATCGCCATCAAGGTCAATATCCCTATGGATAAGATCATCGAGATGAATGACGCTTTGGCAGATGAGAGAAGTGTGCTGCATATCGGCCAGGAACTGATCATCACCGTGCCCGAGCCGGAACTTTCCGTGACCAGAGTGGAGCAGAGCTACATCGAAGAGATCTACGATGAGGACGTTCAGATCATCGAGGTAGATACCTGGTATACCAACCAGTCAGAGATCATACAGCAGCCTTCCGCAGGCTTCAGAAAGATCATTGCGGATATCTGTTATGTAAACGATAAAGCGGTGTCCAAGACCATTCTGAAGGAAGAAGTAGTCATGGAGGCAGTGCCCAAGATCATCAAGCGCGGTACCAAGATCCCTCCTACTTACGTGAAGCCTATCAGCGGCGGTCGACTGACCTCCAGCTTCGGACCTCGTAAACAGCCTAAGCCCGGCGCAAGCACCAACCATAAGGGTATCGACTGGGCAGTACCTACCGGTACAGCAGTTTATGCATCCTGCGGCGGTACGGTAGCTAAGGCCGGATGGGGAAGCGGTTACGGTTATGTTATCTACATCGACCACGAGGACGGCAAGCAGACCAGATACGGTCACTTAAGCAAGTGCCTGGTATCTGTAGGAGATAAGGTAAAACAGGGCGACAAGATCGCACTCAGCGGTAATACCGGTGTCAGCACGGGACCTCACCTGCACTTCGAGATCCTGGTCAACGGTACCAAGGTGGATCCTCTGAAGTATGTCTCCAAATAATCTTAAGATTCGACAGAATGATTGTTCTGTTTACAAACGGGACATAGTGTGTTAAAATGTTAAGGAATTATTAAGAAGGTAATCTGGGAAAGTGTGTTTCGGCAATTCTTTTCGAGAGGTAAATATATGGAACAGTATGTGATTAAAGGTGGAAATCCTTTGGTTGGTGAAGTTGAGATAGGCGGCAGCAAAAACGCAGCACTCCCTATTCTGGCAGCAGCACTGATGACGGATGAGACCGTATACATTGAGAATATGCCTGATGTCTTCGATACCAACGTGCTCTTAAAAGCCATTGAGAGCATCGGTGTTATCGTCAAGAGAACCGGCAGACACAGTGTGATGATCAATGCAGGCAATATCAACAGCGTGATCATTACCGATGAGAACATCAAGAAGATCCGTGCAGCTTATTATCCTACCGGCGCTATGCTCGGTAAGTACAAAGAGGCACAGGTTCCCCTTCCCGGCGGCTGTGATATCGGTTGCCGTGCCATCGATCAGCATATCAAGGGCTTCAAGGCTTTGGGCGCTGATGTAGTGATCGAACATGGCCTGATCAAGACCAAGGCAGAGCGTCTTGTAGGAACCCATATTTATATGGACTGTGTCAGCGTAGGTGCCACCATCAATGTTATGATGGCAGCAGCTCTGGCAGAAGGTACTACCATTATTGAAAATGCAGCAAAGGAGCCTCATGTTGTTGACCTTGCAAACTTCTTAAACAGCATGGGTGCCAATATAAAGGGTGCAGGTACAGATGTTATCCGTATCAAGGGTGTAGTTAAATTACCCGGCACCGAATATACCATCATCCCCGATCAGATCGAAGCGGGAACCTTCATGTTCGCTGCAGCAGTGACCAAGGGTGATGTTACCGTTAAGAATGTAATTCCCAAGCATTTAGAGTCCATCACAGCGAAGCTGATGGAGATCGGATGTGAGATCGAGGAAAGCGATGACTGCATGAGAGTGGTTGCATCCAAGAGATTGAAGCCCACTCATGTGAAGACTCTTCCTTATCCCGGTTTCCCTACCGATATGCAGCCTCAGATCGCAGTGGCACTGGCTATGGCACAGGGCACCAGCATCGTGACCGAGAGCATCTTCGAGAATCGTTTCAAGTATGTGGACGAGCTTACCAAGATGGGTGCCAATATCAAGGTAGAAGGCAATACCGCTATCATCACCGGTGTGAGCCATTATACCAATGCCAACATTCAGGCTCCCGACCTTCGTGCCGGTGCAGCACTTGTTACCGCAGCTCTTACCGCAGACGGTTTCTCCGTTGTGGATGAGATCCGTTTCATCGAGCGTGGTTACGAGGACTTCCATTTGAAATTGCAGAATCTGGGCGCACAGATCGAGCGCGTAAGCTCCGAGAAGGAGATCCAGAAGTTCAAGCTTCGTATCGGTTGAAAGGAAAGTTTTGCCGAGCGATGAAATCCTGTTGACAAATGTAGAAGGATTTATTATAGTAAGTTTTGTTGTAATTTTATAAGTTTTCTCTTATTCAGAGTGGTGGAGATACATAGGATCGATGAAGCCACGGCAACCCCCGAAGGGAAGGTGCCCACCTGAGCGAGTTTTTCGAACAATAAGAGGATCGAATATCGTAAGATTTAGGTCCGCTTGAGTTCAAGCGGACCTTTTTAGTTTTCAAGATAAAGAAAGGAAAAACAATGGAAAAAAGATTATTTACTTCCGAATCCGTAACTGAAGGACATCCCGATAAAGTCTGCGACGCAGTATCCGATGCCATCCTGGATGCCTGCATGGCACAGGACCCTATGAGCCGTGTTGCCTGCGAAACCGCAGCATGTACCGGCTTCGTACTGGTAACCGGTGAGATCACCACCAAGGCTAACCTTGATGTGGCTGCGATCGTACGTGAGACTGTATGTGAGATCGGTTATACAAGTTCCAAGATCGGTTTTGACGGCAATACCTGTGCTGTTATGGTAGCACTGGACAAGCAGTCTCCCGATATCGCTATGGGTGTTGATAAAGCACTTGAGGCAAGAGAGGCAAAGATGAGCGACGCCGAGATCGAAGCCATCGGCGCAGGCGACCAGGGTATGATGTTTGGTTATGCAACCAACGAGACTCCTGAACTGATGCCTTATCCCATCTCTCTGGCACACAAGCTGACCAGACAGCTCACCAAGGTTCGTAAGGACGGCACTCTTTCCTACCTTCGTCCCGATGGTAAGAGCCAGGTTTCCGTAGAATATGATGAGAACGGCAAGCCCGTTCGCTTAGAGGCAGTGGTTCTTTCCAC
>JAKSRX010000104.1 GCA_024403365.1 Acetatifactor sp.
TATCAAATTTCGAAAGGTGAGATAGAAGATGGCAGGTTCTACCGGCAAAAAATCATCAACTTCACAAAACAGAAGGAATTCATCCGGCTCTCAGACCAGAGGCCGTAAAAATACAACCAGAAGATCGACCCGTCATACCGCTCAGGAAAGTGCATTGTTTCATGAGATAGGACTGATCGTGCTGTTCGTTATCATGGTCTTTTTGTTCCTTTGCAATTTCGGCATTTTGGGACTTGTAGGCAATAAAGTCAGCGGCGTTTTGTTCGGTTTATTCGGACTTTCAGCCTATGGAGTACCTGTATTATTGTTCCTGGCGATCGCATTCTGGTATGCCAACGAAGGCAATGCCCATGCCATTCGCAAACTTGTGGCAGGCATCGTTCTGTTCTTAATGTTTGGCGTGGTATGTGATCTGATCTCAGGTAATGCATCCGAACTATATAATTATACTGTCAAGGGTTTGTATACCAGTTCTCAGCTGGGACGTAACGGCGGCGGTGCTTTTGCGGGAAGCATCAGTTATTGCCTGCAGCATTATATTGAGACCATCGGTACTGTTCTTGTTGTGATCCTTTGTTCCCTGATCAGCATTATCGTACTGACAGAGAAGTCCATCCTGGACTACATCAGAGACAGAAGCAGCCGCGTGAGAGAACTCTCCAGAGAAGATGCGGAGAGACGCAGAGAGATCAATCAGGCTCGTCGTGCAGAGCAGGAAGAAGAGAAGGCTCGCAGAGAAGAAGAGCGTGCAAAACGTGAGGAAGAGCGCCGTTTGAAGGAAGAAGAAAAAGAAAACGAGCGCATCTTAAGAATTCAGAAAAAGGCACCTGCAGGTGTTCAGATTCCTACTTTGACCAAACCTGAGGATCTTACTAAGAAGAAAAATGACGTTCATGAGATCACTTATGATGAGAATGCGGAAGTGGATGAACCTGTTGTGACTGTTCAGACAAGACCTGCAGCTCCTTCCGATTTTGATAAGGTCAAGATCAAGAGCGTACATCAGATGACCATCCAGGAAGTTGATGCTGCAAGAGATGCGCAGGCCGCTGATCACGGTGCAGCGGCAGCCGGTGTTGTTCCTGATGTGAGACAGTTACATAAGCCCGTAGCTACGGCTCCTGTTAAGACAGTGATCAAACCTATCGATACAATGGCAACATCCGCCGGAGATATGTACGAAGCCAGTGATGTTGTTACCGATAATACTTCCATCGAGGAAAGCGGTGATGAACCTGTCAGAAAGACACCTGTTCGTTCCGAGACTGCAAGCCATATCAGAATTCATAATGAGAGTGTTCAGGAAGGACACACAGACGGCGCACCCATTCCCATGCGAATGAATCCCGATAAGCCCAAGGCTGTTTTGCCTGCGGAGAAGAAGCCTGAAATGGGACCTTCCTCCAAGAAACTGCCTAAGAAATATACCTTCCCTCCCATCAGTATTCTGACTAAGGGTATGGCATCCAACGTAGATAATACCAGAGAGCTGCATGAGACTGCGCAGAGACTGGAAGAGACACTTCGAACCTTCCATGTGGAAGCAAAAGTTACTGAGATCAGTGAAGGCCCCAGCGTTACCAGATATGAGCTGACGCTGGCACAGGGTATCAAGGTCTCCAAGGTAGTCGGCCTTGCGGATGATATCAAACTGAGCCTTGCTGCAACTGATATCCGTATCGAAGCACCGATCCCCGGTAAATCAGCCATCGGTATTGAGGTACCTAACAAGGTAAGTACTTCCGTTGCTTTCAGAGATCTGTTGGAAAGCAAACAGTACAGTGAGTTCAATTCCAAACTGGCTTTTGCGGTAGGTAAGGATATCGCAGGTCAGGTTGTGGTATTTGATATCGCAAAGATGCCTCATGTATTGATTGCAGGTGCTACCGGTTCCGGTAAGTCAGTTTGTATCAATACCATTATCATGAGTATTCTTTACAAGGCTAAGCCCGATGAAGTCAATCTGATCATGATCGACCCTAAAGTCGTAGAGCTTAGCGTATATAACGGCATTCCTCATCTGATCGGCAATGTCGTTACAGATCCCAAACTTGCATCTCAGGCCCTGAAGTTCGGTGTATCCGAGATGGAGAATCGTTATCGTGCTTTTGCAGATTACAATGTTCGTGATCTGAAGGGTTACAATGCGAAGATCGAAGAGATGGAGAAGAGCGGCGAGTTAGAGAAGATGCGTGCCGAGGGTGAGGGATATGTACCTACCAAACTTCCTCAGATCGTTATCATCGTAGATGAGTTGGCTGACTTGATGATGGTTTGTCCCGGTGAAGTAGAAGAGAGTATCTGCCGTCTGGCACAGCTTGCGCGAGCTGCAGGTATCCATCTGATCCTTGCGACACAGCGTCCTTCCGTTGATGTCATTACCGGTTTGATCAAGGCAAACATGCCCAGCCGTATCGCTTTCTCCGTATCCAGTGGTGTGGATTCCAGAACCATCCTGGATATGAACGGAGCAGAGAAACTGCTTGGTAAAGGTGATATGCTTTTCTATCCTCAGGGATATACAAAACCTGCACGAATCCAGGGTGCTTTCGTATCCGATAACGAAGTATTCGGCGTAGTCGAGTTCCTGAAGAATCTGAGATTAGGCAATGTATTTACTGACAGATATTCCGAGCGTATGAACAATTCCTCCGCTGCATCCGGTTCTTCCTCTGACGGCGGAAACGGTGGCGGAAACAATCTGGATGATCTGTTTGAGAAAGCAGGACGCGCCATTATCGATAAGGACAAGGCTTCTATCGGTATGCTGCAGAGAATTCTTTCCATCGGATTCAACAGAGCTGCCAGAATCATGGATCAGCTTTGCGAGTACGGTGTAGTCGGTGAGGAAGAGGGAACCAAACCCAGAAAGATCCTGATGAGTCCCGAACAGTTTGAGCAATTGATCGAAGAAATATTATAGATAGAGTGAGGTTAGACACGTGAAAACAGATATTGAAATCGCACAGGAAGCGGTGATGGAGCCCATCGTCAAGGTAGCTGAAAGAATCGGCTTAACTGAGGATGACCTGGAGCTTTACGGTAAATATAAAGCGAAGATCTCCAACGAGTTTATCGAAAAGGTACAAGATAGCCCCAACGGTAAATTGATCCTTGTGACAGCAATCAACCCGACTCCCGCAGGAGAAGGAAAGACAACCACCAGCGTAGGCCTTGGACAGGCTTTCGGTAAATTAGGCAAGAAGGCGATCATCGCACTTCGTGAGCCTTCCCTGGGACCTTGTTTTGGTATCAAGGGTGGTGCAGCCGGCGGCGGTATGGCACAGGTGGTACCTATGGAGGATCTGAACCTTCATTTTACCGGTGATTTCCATGCGATCACTTCAGCAAACAACTTGCTTGCAGCTTTGATGGATAATCATATTCAGCAGGGTAATGAACTGCAGATCGATACCAGACAGATCGTTTGGAAGCGTTGCGTTGATATGAACGACAGAGTCCTTCGTAATATCGTTGTAGGCCTTGGTAATAAGGTCGACGGCGTGGTTCGTGAAGATCATTTCGTTATCACTGTTGCTTCCGAGATCATGGCGATCCTTTGCCTGGCTCAGAACATGAAAGATCTGAAGGAAAGACTTTCCAAGATCATTGTTGCTTATAATTTTGCAGGTGAACCTGTTACCGCAGGTCAGTTACAGGCAGTGGGTTCTATGGCAGCACTGTTAAAGGATGCATTGAAGCCTAACATGATCCAGACTCTGGAGCATACTCCTGCACTGGTTCACGGCGGACCTTTTGCAAACATTGCTCATGGTTGTAACTCTGTCAGAGCAACACAGACTGCTCTGAAGATGGCAGATTACTGTATCACCGAGGCAGGATTCGGCGCAGATCTTGGTGCAGAGAAATTCTTTGATATCAAGTGCCGTATGACCGGTTTAAAGCCCGATGCAGTCGTATTGGTTGCAACAGTCAGAGCTCTTAAATACAACGGCGGCGTTTCTAAGGAAGACCTTGGAAGCGAGAATCTGGAAGCTTTGAAGAAGGGTATCGTCAACCTGGAGAAGCATATCGAGAATATCCAGAAGTACGGTGTTCCTGTTGTAGTAACACTGAACTCCTTTGTCAGCGATACAGAAGCTGAATATCAGTTCATCAAGAACTTCTGCGAAGAGAGAGGTTGTGAGTTCGCACTTTCCGAAGTATGGGCAAAGGGCGGCGAAGGCGGTATCGCTCTTGCAGAGAAGGTTCTGGAGACTCTGGAGACCAAGAAGAGTGATTTCCATGTTCTTTACGAGGATAGCCTTCCTTTGGAAGATAAGATCAAGACCGTTGCTAAGGAGATCTACGGTGCAGGTTCTGTTACTTTTGCTCCCAATGCAAAGAAGCAGCTGCAGAAACTCACAGAGCTTGGCTTTGGCAGCCTTCCCGTATGTATGGCTAAGAATCAGTACTCCCTGTCTGATAATCCGAAGCTTTTAGGAAGACCTGAAGGTTTTGATATCACCATTCGTGAAGCATATGTTTCCGCAGGCGCAGGATTTGTAGTAGTACTGACCGGTGATGTTATGACAATGCCCGGACTTTCCAAGAAGCCCGCTGCTTACGGCATTGATGTGAACGATGACGGTGTGATCACCGGATTGTTCTAAGTTCATTTGATATGATTTAAAATTCATATAACCAAGAGATTAAGAGAGGTGGATTATGTACAAGATCTTAAAAAAGCAAGAGTTGACCACTAATATTTATTTAATGGATGTGGAAGCAAAGCGTGTAGCAAAATCATGTTTGCCCGGACAGTTCGTTATCGTAAGAATGGGTGATGACGGTGAGCGTATTCCTCTTACCATCTGTGATTACAACAGAGAAACAGGTGTCGTTACCATCGTATTCCAGACCGTAGGTGCAGCTACCAAGATGATGGCTACTCTGGAGGCTGGTGATTCCTTCCACGATTTCGTTGGACCTTTGGGATGCCCTTCCGAATTTTGTAAAGAAGACCTTGCAGAACTGAAGAACAAGAAGATCCTTTTCGTAGCAGGTGGCGTAGGTGCCGCTCCTGTATATCCTCAGGTAAAATGGCTCCATGAGAACGGTGTAGCTGCAGATGTTATCGTAGGCAGCAAGACCAAGGATCTGCTGATTCTGGAGAAGGAGATGGAAGCAGTAGCAGGCAATCTGTATGTTACTACCGATGATGGTTCCTACGGCAGAGCCGGTATGGTTACTCAGACCATCAAAGATCTTGTAGCTGAAGGCAAGCAGTATGATGTTTGCATTGCTATCGGACCTATGATCATGATGAAGTTTGTATGTCTCCTGACCAAGGAGCTTGGTATTCCTACCATCGTTTCCCTGAACCCTATCATGGTAGATGGTACCGGTATGTGCGGCGCTTGCCGTGTAACCGTAGACGGTAAGGTCAAGTTCGCTTGTGTAGACGGACCTGAGTTCGACGGACATGCTGTTAACTTTGATGAAGCTATGAGACGTCAGCAGATCTACAAGACTGCTGAAGGCAAAGCAATGCTGAAGCTGGAAGAGGGCGATACTCATCACGGCGGATGCGGCAACTGCAACTAATTTGATAGGAGGTTTTGAAATGGACGTATTAAAGAAAGTTCCTGTCAGAGAGCAGGATGCACAGGTTCGTGCTAAGAATTTTGATGAAGTTTGTCTCGGATATAACATGGAAGAGGCTATGTGTGAGGCTTCCAGATGTATCAATTGTAAAAATGCTCAGTGTGTAAAGGGATGCCCCGTAGCTATCGATATCCCCGCATTTATCGAGCAGGTTAAGCTTGGCAATATCGCTGATGCATATCAGATCATTTCCAAGTCCAGCGCACTTCCCGCTGTCTGTGGTCGTGTATGTCCTCAGGAGAGCCAGTGTGAAGGTAAGTGTATCCGTGGTATCAAGGGTGATCCTATTTCCATCGGTAAGCTGGAGAGATTCGTAGCTGACTGGGCAAGAGAGAATGGTATCAAGCCCGAAGGCGCTACCGAGAAGAAGAATAAGAAAGTTGCTGTTATCGGTTCCGGCCCTGCAGGTCTTACCTGTGCAGGTGATCTGGCTAAGATGGGTTACGATGTAACCATTTTCGAGGCTCTTCATGAGGCAGGCGGCGTATTGGTTTACGGTATTCCTGAGTTCCGTCTTCCTAAGAAGGCAGTTGTAGCTAAGGAGATCGAGAACGTTAAGGGTCTTGGCGTTAAGATCGAGACCAACGTTGTTATCGGTAAGTCTACTACCATCGACGAGCTGATCACCGAAGAAGGCTTCGAGGCTGTATTTATCGGTTCCGGTGCAGGTCTTCCTAAGTTC
>JAKSRX010000105.1 GCA_024403365.1 Acetatifactor sp.
TTAAGCGTTCTTCAGAGCTTTCTCTCTCTTCGCAAGCTCTCTGTCGTGCTTTGCCATGATCTCAACCAGCTGCTCGTAAGAGGTCTCCTGAGGATTCCAGCCCAGAACAGTCTTAGCCTTGGTAGGATCGCCCCAAAGGTTGTCAACGTCGGTAGGACGGAACCACTGAGGATTTACACATACTAACATCTTGCCGGTCTCTGCATCGTAACCCTTCTCGTCGATGCCCTTGCCTTCCCAACGGATTTTGATGCCGTTGGCAGCAAATGCTCTCTCGGTAAAGTCACGAACGGTGTGCTGCTCGCCGGTAGCGATAACGAAGTCGTCGGGAGTTTCCTGCTGAAGGATCAGCCACATACATTTTACATAATCCTTTGCATAGCCCCAGTCACGGAGGGAATCCATGTTACCAAGCTCCAAATGATCCTGGATGCCTTCTGCAATACGGCCTGCTGCCAGAGTGATCTTACGGGTAACGAAGTTCTCGCCACGTCTCTCGGACTCATGGTTGAAAAGGATACCGTTTACTGCGAACATGCCATAAGCCTCACGATACTCCTTAGTGATCCAGAAGCCGTACTGCTTTGCTACTGCATAGGGGCTGTAAGGATGGAAAGGAGTGGTCTCACGCTGAGGAACCTCCTCTACCTTGCCGTACAGTTCGGATGTGGATGCCTGGTAGATCTTGGTCTTCTTGGTGAGGCCAAGGATACGGCAAGCCTCCAGGATACGCAGAACGCCGATAGCGTCTACATCTCCGGAATACTCAGGTACATCGAAGGAAACCTGTACATGAGACTGAGCTGCCAGATTGTAGATCTCATCAGGCTGTACGATGGAAATGATACGAACCAGGCTGCTGGAATCGGAAAGATCGCCATCGTGAAGGGTGATCTTGCCCATCAGATGATCGATACGTGCTGTATTGGAAATAGATGCGCGGCGGGTGATGCCGTGTACTTCATAACCTTTCTCAAGAAGAAACTCTGCAAGGTAGGAACCGTCCTGTCCGGTGATACCGGTGATCAATGCTTTCTTTGCCATAATGTATCCTTTCTTTTCTACATAATTATCACTATTTTTGTGTGCAACTAAAAAATGCCTTGAAAGTATTCTATCCTACATTTGTCGGATAAAAAAGGGACTTTCTTGGCATAAATTAGCACAATATTTGTTTTACCACTGTTTTCGATACTCGCTGGGGGTACAACCCTCTACTTTCTTAAAAACACGGCTGAAATAGTTAGAATCAGGCATACCGCAGACGATACCGATCTCCTCCATGGTCTTATCGCTGAATCGCAGGTATTCCTTGGCCTTGTTGATACGCACCTGCTGAATATAATGGTTCACGGTAGTACCATATTTGTCTTTGAATATCTTGGCTAAGTAACTTTTGTTGATGTAGAGTTTCTCCGCCACGGTCTCAAGGCTTACCGTCTCCGCGTAATGACTGTCAATAAACTCCTTGGCAAGCTGCAGGTCTTTGCGCTTGGTAGGCACTTCCGATACCTGAAGCTGCCCCTGCACCACCGTCTCCTGCATGAGATGCTCGATCAGATAACTCAATCTGCTGTTGAGCTCCATGTCGCAGACATAGGAGTTGTTCTCCGCCACCTCGTAGATCTCCGGCAGGAGGTTACGATATACCGTCACATCCTCCGGGGTAAAGACGAAATCGCCGCCTCTGGCTACATACTTCTCATATACCGCATCCATGAAAGGTCCCGTAAAATGCACCCAGCTAAGTGACCACAGATCCTCCGGGGAGGAACACTGAGTATAGGGCTTGCTGCAGTCGATGAAAACACAGTCTCCGGCCTTCACGGACTTCTCTCTGCCCTGACTGCTGACGGTACCGCTGCCCCCGGTCACCACGAAGAAAAGGTAACTGGAAAGGCCCTCACGCCTGCTGGTGTGCGCCTTCACAGCCTGAAGCGACCCGGTCTCCTGCAAGACTAAGAGGTTACTTCTCGCCCAGGAAGATGGCGTATGAATATGTCGTTTTACCTGCACAAACTCGTTGGCAAAGAGAAATTCACTCATGGAAGACCTCCGGTTCACTAAACTCATCTACTATTTTACAATGAATCCACGTGAAGTCCAACACTTTATTTTGATATTCTCTTTTTCTGCTATCTATGATATAATATTTGCGATTATTGTTCGCACTCAAGGCGAACCTGACTCAAGGAGGAATACTATGGGTTATTCTATGGATGACATATTCGGTGCCTTCGGCAGCAATAGCGGTCGTTCTTCTACCAATTACACCGTGGAAGAGATCGAAGCAGCCAAGAAACGCCAGAAGAAATGCGGCGGCACCTTTCTGGAAAATCTGGAGGCTGTAGCTCCCGAAAAGGCAGCTGCCAAGGCTACACAGGCTCCCATCAACATGCAGGCAATGCAGTCTGCTGCTTCCAAGGCGGAATCCGCTCTGGCTGCAGTAGAAAAGGCTCGCGCTGCTACCACCGCTGACATCAACGCCAGCATCAAGGAACTGAACGCCAGCATGGCTACCGACTTCGGCATCAAGGAAGCCGAGGCAAAGCCTCTCACCGATCCCGCCCAGATCCTGGACAATTTTAACGGTCTCACCGATGCCCTGAAGGAAAAGGTCTACGGTCAGGATGACTTCCTGAAGAAACTGGTGATCTCCTTCAAGCGTCCCTTCGTTACCGAGCGCGACAACAACGATGCCATGAACAGCATCTTCATCACAGGTCCTGCTTGCACCGGTAAGCATCATGCTCTCACCACTCTGGTGGCAGAACTTCAGAAACGCCGCATCTTAGAGAGCAGCGATATCACCACCATCAACCTGGCTCTTTATCCTACCGCTAACGAGGAGAAGCTTTTCCTGCAGGATCTCTACGCAGCACTGCAGAGCAAGTCTTCCGTTATCGTTTTTGAAAATATCGAGACCTGCCACATCTCCATGCTGACCCGCTTAAGCGACCTGGTAACTACCGGCGAGTGCAAGCTCTCCGAGCGTTACATCATGCAGAACGGACAGCTGATCAACGTGGCAAATGCTTTCGCAGGCAACACCATCGGTTCCTTCGAAGCAAAGGGCAAGTACCTGATCTTCTTAAGCCCCAAGCCCCTGGATAAACTGGCAGGCGTTATGGGCGCTCCCTTCGTAAACGCTCTGGGCGACATCTGCATCGCATCCTCCTTGAATGACGAGGCTATGAAGAAAGTTGCCGCAGACCGTGAAGCACAGCTGATCGAAAAAAGCAAGAAGCAGCTCTCCTACGACCTTACCATCGAGGAAAGCTTCCGCGAATACATTTTATCCCAGACTTCCAAGGGAAGAGCTTTACAGGGCATTCTGGACGCTTACGGCAATACCGCAAGAGCGCTGACAGAACTGAGACTGGAAAGAGATGACCTCTCTACCAACGCCCTGATCTTAAAGTGTGAGGAAAGCCCCGTTATCGTTGCAGGGGAAGAGACCATCTCCTTCATCGACCTTCTGCCCGGCGGCTACAACGGCGAGCTGGAAGCAGTCAAGGCCGAGATGGAATCCATCGTTGGTCTGAAGACCGTCAAGGAATACATCTACAGTCTGGAAGAATACTTCGGCGTGCAGAAGCGTCGTCGCGAAGCCGGTCTGAAAGCAGGCGAAGTCAACAAGCACATGATCTTCACCGGCAACCCCGGTACCGGTAAGACCACCATCGCACGTATCGTCAGCAAGTACCTGAAAGCCATCGGCGTACTCTCCGGCGGACAGTTGGTAGAAGTATCCCGTGCGGATCTGGTAGGCCGTTATGTAGGCCACACCGCTCCCCTGGTAAATCAGGTCGTAAAATCCGCTCTGGGTGGTGTCCTCTTCATCGATGAGGCATACAGCCTGCACCGCGGCAAGGAAGACAGCTTCGGTCTGGAAGCTATCGATACCCTGGTAAAAGCTATCGAAGATAACCGTGATGACCTGATCGTTATCCTGGCAGGTTACTCCAATGAAATGTCCGAGTTCCTGGAGTCCAATTCCGGTCTCAAGAGCCGTTTCCCCAACATCATCGACTTCCCCGATTACACCGCTGAAGAGCTTCTCGCCATCGGCAAGCTCACCGCGAAGTCCAAGGGTTATGTCATCGACGAAAGTGCAGAGCAGCCTCTGCTTGACTACTTCGCAGTGGTTCAGGCTACCCGCGCTATGGATGCAGGTAACGGACGTCTGGTACGTAACAAACTGGAGGAAGCTATCCTGAATCAATCCAGAAGACTGGTGGCTGAGCCCGATGCCGACATGTCTCTCCTGCTTGATCTGGACTTCGATCTCACTGATTGATCCATATAACAAACAAGGCCGCAGGTACGAAATGTACCCGCGGCCTTTTCTTATGCCTTCTGATTCAGTTTACGATCAATCTTCCATTCCGAGATCTTCAAACTCGGTATGTCTGATTATGTACTTGTTCATTCTGACGGTGCCCCAAGGGCTGTAGAAGCCACAGGTCACACAGGTCAAAAGTGCGATGATCAGGAACTCACCAAGAAGTCCCAGTCCGCTGCCGGTGAAGCGAAGTCTCTTGCCGTTAACGACCTCGTGACGGGTCTGCCATGCCTGCAGCATACATACTGCCCAAGGTGTTCCCAAGCCACAGGTAATCATTCCGAGCAGGCCTGCGATGATGGTGTTGCCGATGAATTCAAAGGTGTTGCCATCGAACTTGGAAGCGTAGTTGCCGGAGTAATACTTCTCTCCGTCGATGAAGGTGTGCTCCATCTCCCACTTCTTAACTGCCACATAGGTGAAGAATCCATAGATACCGCAGGTGATGATAGTTAACAGCCACCATACGATCCAGTGACCAAGCAAGGAACCTCCGGTACCGTCGAAGTCCAGACGCTTTCCGTTGATCACGGTATGATTGATACGCCACTTGTATACAGAACAGATCAGCCAGGGTGTTGCGATACCGCAGGTGACGATAGAGATCAATGCTCCTGCCAGGATCAGTCCCAGCAGCTCTATGCCGGTACCGTCGAAATAAGAACTCTTTCCGGTCCAGTAACTGTCATTCTCGGCTTCTTCCTTGGTTGCCTTATACTGTTCACGATAACTTGCAATGAACTGTGCATAGAAACCGATGTCTGCCTTAGGAGAAATAGGAGACTCCATAGGCTCTCCCGCCAGAGTGATTCTGGGCAGGAAATCCATACCGCAGATAAAAGTCACAAGGCCAAGCACCACACCGTTCTGCACGGCACCGAAGGTGATCATCAGACAAGCCAGAGCTGCCACTACAGCTGCGCCGGGTGCCACCCAGGTCCAAGGATTGGATACATTTTTCTTCTCCAGAGCTACCTTGACCAGTCCCACAGCGCCGGCAATGGCTCCTGCCAGGAAAGGCAGTTCCAATACGAAAATGACAAATCTGCCGATGCCGCCGTGTCTGAAAGGAACAAAAATACTGATCACACCGATCACAAAAGCCATCACCAGAGGCAGGAAAGCTACCAAAGGTGCAAACCTCTCGATGTTCTCAGGCAGCAGCAGACTTCTCCAGTCAAACTCGGGATTAGGTGTCTCACCTCTGTCCTCACTGGCCTGTGCAATTCTTGCCACTTCGGAAGCCTGGCGGCTCACATCATCCTTCTTTTCCTCTGCCGCAGGTGCAGGATCCACATTCTCCGTAGTCTCCGGGTTCACTGCCTCATTCACTGCAGGCGGAACAGGATCTCTCTTTTCTTCCGGACGCTCTATCTTGGTTCCGCAGTTAGGGCAGAACTTCGCGTCATCTGATAACTTAGTACCACAGTTTGAGCAAAACATATCACTCATCCTCCTCTATGATAGATTTCTCACGATCCAGAATCCCACGGTCGGGATAAAAAGGATCAGTAAAAGTATGATCTCCCAGGCGCGGAACTTGTCCTCACCGGTACGAATCGTTTTGATCAGTCGATACAGCAGGTAAACTCCTAATACCGGAATCACTGTGATCGACAATGGATTATAGGTCCAGGCCGCGGCAATATCTCCGTGAAGCAGTGCCGCAAATGCATGGGTCATACCACACCCCGGGCAAAGCCTTCCGGTCACCTTACGGATCAGGCAGGGAATTCCTCTGCCGGTGACCATGAAAAACACCACATCTCCCACAGCCACTAGGAAAAGCCCGGCTACGGAAATGATAACACTCTTCAGTTCTCCGCTCCGATCCTTCGTCCTGTCCATCGGCCCATCCTTTTCTTTATGATATCAGCATTGTATCACAACGGTACGTTCAAAAAAATATCGTTTTTATCACTTTCCCGTCATGATTTT
>JAKSRX010000106.1 GCA_024403365.1 Acetatifactor sp.
TGTCCCAGTCTGCTTTGCCGCTGTAATACTGGGCTCTGGTCCTGCCGTGGACCGCAATGGCGGACACGCCGCAGCTTTCTGCGATCTTAGCGATCTCCACCGCGTTCACGCAGGTATCGTCGACGCCTTTACGGATCTTCACGGTGACAGGCTTTTTCACTGCTTTCACAAGTGCCGTCAGGATCTCCTCCACCAGTTTCGGGTTCTTCATCAGAGCGGAGCCTTCACCGTTGTTTACCACCTTGGGCACGGGACAACCCATATTGAAGTCCAGGATGGAGAAGGGTCTGTCCTCGATGCGTGCCGCCATCTGCGCGATGATCTCCGGATCGGATCCGAAGAGCTGCAGGGACGCAGGCATCTCACCGGGGTGAATGGTAAGCAGTTCCTCTGTGTTTTTGTTATTGAAATAAATGGCTTTCGCACTGACCATTTCCATGCAGACCATTCCCACTCCCTGCTCTCTGCAGAGTAAACGAAATGGCAGGTCTGTTACGCCTGCCATGGGAGCCAGAATGACCTGGTTATCCAGTGTTACATTGCCAATGGTTAATTGACTCATTCCTTCATGCCTTTCCGTCGTTAACGGTTGTTTTTCTCATAAATGATGCGAAGGCCTTCCAAAGTCAGGGAGCTGTCGTAGATGTCGATGGACTTGGTCTCATCGGCGATCAGTCTGCCGAGACCGCCGGTAGCAACTACCTTCAGGTTCTTGAGGCCGCTCTCTTCTTTCACCTTCTTAATGATGTATTCGGTCTGTCCGATCTGACCGTAGATCAGGCCTGCCTGCATACTGGTGATAGTCTCCTGGGCCAGAATGGACTTGGGCTTTCTGATCTCGATATTGGGCAGCTTCGCAGTCTGGGTCCACAGTGCCTCGGAGCTGATGCGAATGCCGGGGGCGGTGATACCTGCCGCAAACTCTCCCTTTTCATTGATCAGATCATAGGTGGTTGCGGTACCGAAATCCAGTACCAGCACCGGCCCGCCGTACTTCTCATAGGCTGCTACTGCATCCACGATACGGTCTGCGCCGATGGCTCTGGGGTCCTCTGTCACGATGCGGATACCGGTCTTCACGCCGGGTCCCACGATCAGGGGACGCTTGCCGCTGTAACGAGTGATACCGCCCAGCAGGGAGTGCATCACATCAGGCACTACGCTGGCCACGATGGAGCCTTCCAGATCCTTCATCTCGATGTCACGGCTCTTCAGAAGCTGTGTGATCATCACGCCGTACTCATCGGAGGTTCTGGGAGTCTTGGTCATCAGGCGAAAGGTAGCCTTCAGTTCCTTCCCTTCGAACACGCCCAGGGTCACATTTGTATTTCCTACATCAATTACCAGTAACATGGCTTATCCTTCCTCTATTCTTCCACAAGACCTGAGGGGTCCTGCTTCAGGATGAAAACCTTATAGTAAAGGCTCAGGGATTCAAAAAGTTCCTGTCTCTTTCTGCGCACCTCGGAAACCATCAGTCCACTGCTGACCTCATCGTAGTAGATGTCGTCATCGTCCGCATTGGTCTCCAGCACAACGTTTCCGTCCTCCTCAAAGGCAATGGTAAAGATACCGCCTACCTCCTCGGTGAACAGAACACAGAGAATGTGAAGTTCATTCTTGATAGACTCGGGGATCCCGTTGAACTTCTCATTAAAGTAATATTTCATTTCATAAGAATTTGCTCCGCAGAGCACCATCTTTTCTTCGCTCATCCGTAACTCCTACACATAGCCGTAGATTCCTCGAACGGATACCTCTCCGGCATAGATCGCCTGGATGTTTCCGTCTGCAGTTTCTACCAAAAGTTCTCCCGCAGGGTCAATGCCCTTCGCGAAAGCTACGTACTCTCCCTTGGGGTCCAGTACTCTTACTTCTTTGCCGCAGTTCACACAAACTGCGTTGTATGCCTCCAGCAGTCCGGACAGATCCAGATTCTGAAGGAATAAAGCATAATATTTTTCAAAGGCTTTCATGATCTCCGCTACCAGTGTGGCTCTGGGGATCTTGTTGCCGCAGATCTCCTCCAGATCAGCCGCTGTAGCAGCGATCTCCGGAGCAAACTCCTGCTTGCCCGCATTGATGCCCACGCCGATAACGACGTAGTGGATATAATCCTGCTCTACACTCATCTCCGTGAGAATGCCGCAGACCTTTCTACCGTCTGCCACGATATCGTTGGGCCACTTGATACCGGTGTCGATACCTGTGGTCACACGGATACCTTCCGCTACTGCCAATGCCATCACCAGGGTCAGCATGGATGCCTTATCCGGTGCAAACTCCGGCTTCAACAGCAAGGTAAAATACACATTGGTGCCTGCCGGACTGTTCCAGCTTCGTCCTCTGCGTCCTCGTCCGCTGGTCTGCATATCCGCAACGATCAGGGTACCGTGACCCGCACCGCTCTCCGCCTCCAGTTTGGCGCGCAGATTGGTGGAATCGATGGTATCGTAAAAGGTCACAGGCTTTCCTGCCCATGCGGTCTGCATACGGCTCTCCAACTCATGCTGTCCGAACACTTCCTCCTCTTTTGCCAGGAGGTATCCTTTATTCTGCACGGCCTCGATGCGATAGCCTTCTTTTTTCAGTTGATTGATTGCCTTCCACACCGCAGTTCGCGACACCTTAAAGCGTTCGCACAGTTCCTGTCCGGACACATAATCGGCGCGCTCCCGCAGCAGTGCAAGAATTTCCGATTTCATAATTAACCTACCAGTGTTGCGTACATGATCGCCTTGATGCTGTGCATACGGTTCTCAGCTTCCTCGAATACCAGAGACTTCTCAGACTCAAATACTTCGTCGGTTACTTCCATCTCGGTGATGCCGAAACGCTTGCTGATCTCCACACCGATCTCGGTCTTCAGGTCATGAAATGCGGGGAGGCAATGCAGGAAGACGCACTGCTCGCCTGCGTTGTCCATAGCAGCCTTGTTTACCTGATAAGGAGACAGTTCTGCGATACGCTCTGCCCATACTTCGTCGGGCTCACCCATGGATACCCATACGTCGGTATAGATAACGTCTGCGCCCTTGGTGCCTGCCTTCACATCATCGGTGAGGGTGATGCTGCCGCCGGTCTGGGCTGCGATCTCCTTACACTGGTCAACCAGTGCCTGATCAGGGAAATATTTAGGGGTGGTACATGCGGTAAAGTGCATACCCATCTTTGCGCAGGTAACCATCAGAGAGTTACCCATGTTGTAGCGGGCGTCACCCATGTATGTAAACTTGATGCCCTTGAGATAGCCGAAGTGCTCCTTGATGGTGAGCAGGTCAGCGATCATCTGGGTAGGATGGAATTCATTGGTCAGACCGTTCCATACGGGAACCTTGGAATATGCAGCCAGTTCCTCAACGATCTCCTGTCCGTAGCCGCGGTACTCGATACCGTCGAACATACCTGCCAGAACACGGGCGGTATCACGGATGCTCTCCTTCTTGCCGATCTGAGAACTCTTGGGATCCAGATAGGTGGCGCCCATGCCAAGGTCATGTGCAGCTACTTCAAAAGAACATCTGGTACGGGTGCTGGTCTTCTCAAAGATCAGAGCTACATTCTTACCCCTCAGAACATCGACAGGGATGCCCCTTTTCTTCTTATCCTTCAGATCTGCTGCCAGATCTACCAGATACAGGATCTCTTCGGGAGTGAAGTCCAACAGTTTCAAAAAATCGCGTCCTTTTAAATTCATTATATTGTCCACCTTTCATAGGGTTTATATATCATTCCTGCAAAAAAGGAAATAGGTATCAATAATATAACGCACACTCTACGGTTTTTCAAGTAAATTTTCAGACAATAAGGCACAAAAAACCGTGAGGCTCCATTCTCGGTAACCTCACGGCAACATTGTAACTTAATCTTTGACGATAGCCTTGCCTGTCCACTTGCGGCTGCGCCATCTGCTCATGGTGATCAGACCACGGATACACTCGTCGGTGGCGGTACCCATGTAGACACCGCCTACACCGATGGCAAGCCATACGCCACAGGTGTAACCTACGGTAGCTCCCAGCCCCCACATACAGAACACGCCTGCAAGCAGAGGGAAGATATAATCGCCTGCAGCCTTCAGGGAACTTACGAAGGTCATATTCAGGCATCGGCCGATCTCGATAAAGATATCTACGAACATGATCAGGGATGCGATCTCGATGATCTTCGCATTATCGGTGAAGATATGCAGTGTGTAAGGACACAGCAGCCAGTTCACGGTAGCCAGTCCGATGGTGATGGGCAATGATACCTTCAGGGTGCTGAACACTCTCTTGTATGCCGCATCTTCCTTGCCTGCACCTACCAGGTGACCGGTGATGATCTGTGTCGCCATCGCGCAGGAATTGGAGAATACCATTGCGAAGGAGATCAGGGAATTACAGAAGACTCTCGCATTTACCGCATCGTTACCCATGCTGTTGATGAAGGAAAGCAGAACCATCTGGTACATGTTGTAGCAGACATTCTCGCCTGCGGAAGGAAGTCCGATACGAACCATCTTCGCAAGGAGCTTTCCGGGGAAGGGATTCAGCAGCTTCAGAGAGATGCGACCGATCTTTTTCTTATAGAAGTAAGTCAAAGCCACAGTCAATGCCACCGTACGGGCTGCTACTGTGGAGATCGCTACACCGGCAACACCCAGGTCCAGGAATTTCAGAGGACCGTACAGGAAGAGGTAGTTACCTGCGATATTGATCAGGTTGATGATGATGGATACGTACATACCGATCTTGGTGAAACCGTTACATCGCAGGATCTGCAGCATAACATTGTAGCAAGCCTGCAGGAAGAGGCCTCCGCCTACGATATTGATATATAGCATCGCATTGGGCTTCATCTCCGGTGAAACATTCAAGAGGTTCATCAGAACGCCCTTGCCGGCCACCAGAGTCGCACTGAGCACGATACCCACTACCAGGTTTACCACCAGTGCCAGGGAGTAGATCATATTCATCTTGTCATATTGCTTCGCTCCCAGGTACTGTGCAACCACGACGCTGGTAGCGGTAGCAATAATGTTGAAGAGGATGATCATTAAGAACATGACCTGATTGGCATTACCTACGGAACCTACTGCGTTCTCGGAGTAATGGCTCAGCATCATGGTATCTATATTGTTTAAGAGAATGTTCAGGAACAGCTCCATGAACATGGGACCCGCGATCAGAAGCAGCGGTGTCTTCTCATTGATCTCCATCGTTGAATTCTTTGCCATAGCAGAATCAAACCTACCTTTCTTTTTACAACGAAAGGAAGTATAGCACTTTAATTTGTCCGAAACAATGATGTTTTTTGACTTATTCTGCCTATTTTTTGTTCTATCTTGGCAAAATAAAAGCCGATTCCCGTAAAGGGAACCGGCTCATAGAGCAAATATTAAGTTTTATTTCTTGGTGGTCTCTTTCAGTGCTGCAGCAACACTTGCGATGCCCTGAAGCTCTGCAGGAAGAAGAATTGTGGTAGCCTGACCGTCAGCAACCTTCTCGAATGCTTCCAGACTCTTGATCTTCAGAACTGCCTCATCAGCACCTGCCTCTTTCAGGAGACGGATACCTTCAGCGTTAGCCTGCTGAACCTTCAGAATAGCTTCAGCTTCACCTTCTGCCTCACGGATCATCTTTTCCTTCTGTGCTTCTGCACGGAGGATAGCGGACTGCTTATCAGCCTCTGCACGAAGAATAGCGGATTCCTTCTCACCTTCTGCGGAAAGGATGCTTGCCTTCTTTTCACCTTCTGCACGAGTTACAGCTTCACGTCTTTCACGCTCTGCCTTCATCTGCTTCTCCATTGCGTTCTGGATCTCTGCAGGAGGAATGATGTTCTTAAGCTCTACACGGTTAACCTTGATACCCCAGGGATCGGTTGCAATATCAAGCTGCGCACGCATCTTGGTATTGATGGTCTCACGAGAGGTAAGGGTCTGGTCTAATTCCAGATCACCGATGATGTTACGAAGGGTGGTAGCTGTTAAGTTCTCGATTGCCATCATGGGCTTTTCAACACCGTAGGTGTAAAGCTTAGGATCGGTAATCTGATAGAAAACTACAGTATCGATTCTCATGGTAACGTTATCCTTGGTGATAACGGGCTGAGGAGGGAAGTCTGCTACCTG
>JAKSRX010000107.1 GCA_024403365.1 Acetatifactor sp.
AACTACCAGCTTGCGGTATTCGATTTCCTCTTCCATTTTCTTGATATCGCCGGGTGTTAATTTATCAAACATACTTTTTCTCCTACAAAAATATTACAGAACGCTCTGCAAACCGTAAATCACAGCCACGCTGATGATAATCTGGATGATTGCAAAACGAAATACATTCTGGGTGTTGGACCAGCCCCAGATCTTGCGCACATGGTCATGCAGCGGAGCTCTGGTATTCTTCAGAATATGGATCTTCAGGAAACGAAGCAGCGCAACCTTCACCAGTCCCAGTCCGCCGTCCAGAATCAGTACCAGGGCGAAGGGAATGTAGAGCAGAGGACTGCCGGTCTTCAACACTGCAATGGCAATGAAAAGACCCATGGAACGGGAACCTGCATCTCCCATCATCAGTTTACTGGGAGTTGCATTGTACCACAGATATCCCAGGATACATACCACGAACAGCAGGATCAGATAGGAATTCTCACCCTCTACCCCAAGGATCCTGTAGGCTGCATACATACTCATCAATGTGGTAATGGTCAGTGTTCCGGAAAGACCATCCACGCCGTCGGCACAGTTGGTGACATTCACGGACACCCAGACCAAGATCACGGTCAGGATGGCAAAAAGAATAGGGGGAATGGTGATGCTTACATGCAGCAGGGACAATTCGATCACGTTACTGTTGTATTTCAGGTAGGTGCCTGCCACCATCACTGCCACGCACAGGTCCAGAAAACCTTTCTTATATTCTCCCCAGGGCATTTTGGAAGCATCGTCCAGGAAGCCTGTCATCATGCAGATCACGGTCAGGATCAGATAGATGGACAATTCCGCACTGATCGGCACGAATACGAAGGCCGCACAAACATAACACAACACGAAGATGATACCTGCGCCTCTGGGTTTTCCGGCGGAAAGTTTTCCGTCATGGGCGAACTCTCTGCCGCCGTCCTTAGGCAGCACATTCTGCAGTTTGTGTGTAGCATATACAGTAGCGGAAAAGGCAAACAAGATACCCACAAGAGCAAGTATTGCGCGATAGGTCTCCGGGATCCATAAATGTAACATATTATATCTCCAATCACATAAAAGTATTAAGCGAACTGAATCGACTCAAGATCGAAATTGCATCCGGGCAGGAATACCAGCTCGATCTTGCCCTTGCCGGCGATCCTGTCGATAGAGAAGGTCTGCTCGGTACACTCGCTGCTGCCGGTACCTGCAAACTCTACCATACGGCGGGTGCTGCTGCCGTTCTCATCCGTAAAAATGATATGAATGGTATTCAGTGCCAGAGGTGTTCTTCCACAGAAGGTAACCGTGTTGACACCGATAGGGCCGAAGTTCATATTGTCAAAGCCGATGGTCACGTTATTGCCGATACCGCGGATGACTTTGCCGTCTCTGGTAAAGGTGTCTCCGTATACGGTATTGGCTTCCTCCGCATACAATCTGCCGAAAGCCTTTTCCTGACGGGCAAAGGTAAAGCCTTTGATATGCACCTTATCGGTAGCTGTCAGGGTCAGGGTCACAAGTCCGCGGATCCTCTCGGGCAGTTTAAAGGTCTCTGCCTGGTAAACATTCCAGATGGAAGGCTTCTCGTATTTCAGAGTGGTGATCTTTCTTGCACCTTCCTCGCCGGGCTTGCCGAGCCAGAGTTCAAAGTAATAAGGGTTGCCATCCAAAGCAAAGATGGGGATGGTCACCTCATCGGAACCATAGTCGCCGAAATCTACCTTTTCGTAGGAAACGGAACTCTTCTCGCCTCTTGCGGTAGCGATACCCTTCTCGTTGCCGTTGCCGATCTCACCGGTACTGTCGGAATAAAGTGCTGCGGACATGAACTCATAAGGATCGATGTTTGCCAATCCAAAGCCTTCCGCACAACACTCCAACTGGGAGATGATGATGGCTCTCTCGCCGTTTTTCACCATACAGCGCACATAGAATTCACCGTCGCCCCAGGCAGTTACTTTCGCAACCGTATTGCCCTCGGCATCGGTACCTGCTTCCTCTATCTTTGCGAAGTTTACTTCCACGCCATAGGCGGTAACACATTTCCACTCCACTTCTCTGTCGGTGGTGGCGGCAGGGAAGAATACGCCCTTCACCTCCACGCTGTCCTGCTCGGGAGTCAGTTTCATAGCGCTCTGTGCCTGCAGTTCCAGTTTTCTGGCAGGAATTCTCTCGGGCAGTTCCTCCTCAAACTCGAAGCAATCTTCCAGACGATTTTTCATAAAGGTGCCTGCAGCCGCAGCTACGGTCTGCAATTTGATCTCTGCGGTCTCCAGATCCTTACCGCTTACCTTGACTGTGATCTCGCCTGTCTCATCGGTACTGCCGATGACTACCAGGAGCTTGCCTGCAAACAGTTTTCTCACGCAGGTCTTGTAAGGGTCATAGTCTGTGCTGTCGCCGTTGTCCATACCCAGCACACGTCCGGGTCCTTCCACCTCGACCTGCACATAATCGGAAGCATTCTCTACAGGGTTGCCCTTCTCATCCACGGTGGAGATGGTCACAAAGGCCATATCTCTGGTATCTGCCACCATGGAAAGCTTGTCTGCTTCCAGCACGATCTTCTTGGAATCACCGAAGGAACTTCTGGTCTCCTCGGCTACTTTATTGCCTGCTTCATCATAAGCCACTGCAGTGATACTGCCGGGTACATAGACTACCTTCCAGGTAGGGATCAGCTCGGTTCCCTTTGCGTGGTCGATAGCTTTCTTACCCTGAGAGACACCGTTTACAAAAAGTTCTACCATAGGCGCATTGGAACAGATACGCACATCCACCAACTGACCGGGATTGAAGTCCCAGTAAGGGAATACATGAACGAAGGGATCCTTCTTCCCGTCGGTCCACTCTGCCTTGAATGCATAGAATGCATCCTTGGGGAAACCTGCGGTGTCGATCTGTCCGAAATAGGAATTCTTGGTATGATAAGGGGTGGGCTCACCGATGTAATCGAAGCCCGTCCAGATAAACTGACCCCAGATATAGTCTGCATCTCTGTGGTCTGTAATTACCTTCTCCCAGCTCTTGGCACCCCAGCTGGTACAGGAGTTGCCCAGTGCGGAACACTGCTCGTCCTCGTCGGAAAGCACAGACTGGTCGAAGGGGAAATGATAAATACCACGGCTCTGTACGATGGAGGCAGTCTCACTGCCGTACATCACCCAATCGGGATGCTCGGCATGATGCTTCTCGTAGCAGTTCTCGCCGTAGTTGTAGCCTGCGGTCTTTAAGATATCCGCACAGTTCTGTGCGCCTTCCCAGGCCATATAATTGGAGCCGATGGAGATCGGTGCGTTGCAGAGATAATCATGCACTCTCACCGCGTCACGCAGTCTCTTCGTGATCTCCTGTCCGTGCTCATCTGCGTGGGTATCGTAGATCTCGTTACCGATGGACCACATCAGAAGGCTGGGATGATTTCTGTCGCGAAGTACCCAGCTGAACACATCACGGGTACACCACTCCTTGAAAAATCTTGCATAGTCGAACTCGGTCTTGGATCTCTCCCACATATCGAAAGCTTCGCTGACGATCAGCATACCTAATCGATCTGCCAGATCCATCAAAGCAGGATCAGGCATATTGTGGCTGGTACGGATGGCATTGACACCCATCCTTTTCAGGGTCAGCATCTTTCTCTTCATAGCGGGTGCGTGGAAAGCGGAACCCAAGCATCCGAAATCATGATGTTCGCAGACGCCGTTGATCTTTAAATATCTTCCGTTCAGGAACAGGCCCTTATCGGTGGTAAACTGAAGCGTTCTGAAGCCCACGGTGATATCCTGACGATCGATGACCACGGTGCTTCCTTTTCTGCAAAGTTCTACCGCCAGGCGATAGCACTGTGGATCTTCCACATCCCAAAGAGCGGGATTCTCTACCACTTCCTTCAGGACACATTTGCCGTTATAAGCACAGCGCCAGCCGAAGTCATGCACCAGTTCCTCGCCTTTGTATAATTTATATACACATCCTACGTTGGAATCGATCTTACCGGCTATCTCGGTCAGGGCCTTCAGCTGGAAGCCGTCCTCAGTCTTCTCTGTATGAATATATGTGCCATCCAGGGGCAGATATACCACAGGACAGATCTTCAGGAAAACTTTACGATAGATACCTGCGCCGGAATACCATCTGGTGTTGGGAGACTTGTGACGCACCTGCACGGTGATCAGGTTTCTGCCGGCCTGCACTGCGGGGGTGATATCCATATCGAAGGTAGAATAACCGTACTTCCAGTCACCGATCTTTTTGCCGTTGACATAGACGGTGGAATCCATATAGACGCCGTCAAAGCGAAGTACCAGACGCTCTCCTCTGCTGATACGAGCCTTGATCAGTTCGGTGTCTCCCACCTGTACCATGGCACGCTTGGAAAGGTCCATGCCCAGATCATCGATCTCACCGGTCTCCAGATCAAACTCTTTGCGGTACCAGCCGCAGCCGTCCTGGTACAGATCTTTGGTATTGTAGATCAGCCAGTCGTGAGGCAGCTCCACAGGCTTGAAACGAAGTTTCTGAGGTTCCAACTCACCCATAGTGGTGTTTAAGTCAGTCTTCAGAAATTTCCAGTTGTTGTAAAAAGGTATCAATCTGTTCCCGTTCATACAATTACTCCTTCTTTACCCCTAAATATCTTTCGAAAAACTAATTCTCTTCTTTCGGTATCACGATGCGGTTGCCCAGGCTGCCTCCCTGAGGATGCACTTCTCCGGCCCTCTGTCCCGCGCTTTCCACCGCTTCTCTAAAGCCTCTTGCGGAAAGTCTGGTGGCACCCGCGCCCCAGATGATCATCTGTACCAGACCGTCTGAAGTCGCCACCGTCACCGGGTGATCCTTTGCGATCTTGTGCACCGTCTTCTCGATATACTGGTCGGCGGTCTCCGCCTCTTTCGTATAGACGATGTGAATGTTGTGGAACTGCTGCACCGAGCCCGGATTGCCCTTAACCTTGTAGGCATCGAACACCAGGATCAGTGTGGCTCCGATATAACCCTGGAAGTTGCAGCAGATATCGATGAGCTTGTCTCTGGCGCTGTCGATATTCACCTCGGACAAGGCACGCAGATCCTCCCAGGCAAAAATGATATTGTAACCGTCCACCAGGAAGAATTCTTCCTTTTTCTCCGCGGGGCGATACTTATAAAGCTTCTCTTCCTTTGGTTCAAACAGCTTGCTGGTGCTGCCGTGATATCTGTCGGATGCGGCTGCACTGTATCGGTAAGGTTCATAATCCGCCTTGGTCTTTCCAAAGGTCCGAAGGAAGATCTCGTCGATCTCCTCCTGGGTGATATAGTCGTTTCGGCTGCTGACGGAACGTCCTCCGTTCTGAGCCGTATCTTCCTCGCTGCGGGCACTTTTCTGCAGTGCCAGACTGTACTCGCTCTGCAAATGTGCATAATTTGCCACTTCATTCCATTGTACCACAAATCCGGCACCGTGGGAACAAAATACAGAGGATGCGGGGTTCTCAAGATCTGCTTCCGGATCATAAGCCATCTGGGCAATGACCTCCTCCGCATTGTGGCAGGGTTCATACCCTTTCAGATTGCAGGTCAGTCTTCCCAGGCCTCTGGTGTAGGCATTGACCTCCCTCTGATAATCCTTCATGGTAGCCACAGGACAGGAACCGGTAAGTATGCTCACTTCTCCCGCACTTTCCGGAGGTTCGAAGCTTCCGTGCATCTTCTGAATATCGGACATAGCACGTCCCAGGTTCTCCGTGGGCAGTTCCAGTGTAAACCGGAAAACAGGCTCCAACAGCTTGCTTTCGCAATGCATCAGTCCGTGACGCAGAGCGCGGTAAGTAGCCTGTCTGAAATCACCGCCCTCGGTATGTTTGATGTGAGCTCTGCCGATGAGCAGAGTCACCTTGATATCTGTGATGGGTGATCCTGTCAACACACCCAGATGAGTCTTCTCCTCCAGGTGGGTAAAGATCAGTCTCTGCCAGTTTTTATCCAG
>JAKSRX010000108.1 GCA_024403365.1 Acetatifactor sp.
ATCTGGCTTTCGCCCTTTTCCATGCCGCCGCCGGGGAACTTATAGTAATCATACTTCTTAGAATGGATCATCAGAACTTTATCTTCTCTGATGATGATAGCCCGCACGGAAGGCCTACGGAACACCTTCCAGGAAGCATCATAATTCTTCCTGTCCATCGTAAACAGATCTTTCATTTTCTCCCCCTTATAAAAACAGGCCATATCCCGTAGGGGATACGGCCCTGAAAATATACTGTTTAGTTTTTGAAACTGTGGATAGGTGCAGGAATTCTTCCGCCACGATTGACAAATGCATCGCAGGAGAAAGGATTCACAGGCATGATAGGTGCATAGCCCAACAGTCCGCCGAACTCTACCATCTCACCCACACCCTTTCCGATTACAGGGATCACACGGTCTTCTGGTTGATCATACCGATAGCCAGCTCATCTGCGATGATTCCGGAAATGGTGGTTGCCTTGGTATCTCCGGGAATTGCGATCATATCCAGACCAACGGAACATACGCAGGTCATAGCCTCAAGTTTCTCAAGGGTAAGTGCGCCTGCCTTAACAGCATCGATCATACCCTGGTCTTCGCTGACAGGAATAAATGCGCCGGAAAGTCCTCCTACATACGAGGAAGCCATAACGCCGCCCCTCCTGACCTGGTCGTTCAGCAGTGCAAGTCCTGCGCTAGTTCCGGGTGCTCCGGCATACTCCAGACCGATCTCACAGAGAATATCAGCTACGCTGTCACCGATTGCAGGAGTAGGAGCCAGGGAAAGATCTACGATACCGAAAGGAACATTCAGTCTTGCGGAAGCTTCCTTTGCTACCAGCTGACCTACACGGGTAACCTTGAATGCAGTCTTCTTGATGGTCTCGCAAAGTACCTCGAAGCTCTCACCTCTTACTTTTTCCAGCGCGGTCTTTACTACGCCGGGGCCGCTGACACCGACATTGATGATCATATCAGCCTCAGTTACACCGTGGAAAGCACCTGCCATGAAGGGATTGTCATCGGGTGCATTACAGAATACAACCAGTTTTGCACATCCTAAGGAATCATCTTCCTTGGTATACTCAGCGGTCTCCTTGATGATCTCACCCATCAGCTTAACGGCATCCATATTGATACCGGTCTTAGTGGAACCAAGGTTTACTGAGCTGCAGACTCTCTCGGTTCTGGACAGTGCCAGAGGAATGGAACGGATCAGAAGTTCCTCAGCAGGGGTCATGCCCTTGCTTACCAGTGCGGAATAACCGCCGATAAAGTTAACGCCAACCTCGTGAGCTACCTTATCCAGGGTATCTGCGATGGATGCGAAATCTTCGATGGTCTTACATGCAGCGGAACCAATCATAGCGATGGGGGTTACGGAAATTCTCTTGTTTACGATAGGAATACCGATCTCACGGGAGATCTCCTCACCGGTCTTTACCAGATCCTTTGCTGCGTTATAGATCTTATTATAAATGTTTTCGTTTAACTTCTTTAAATCAGAGTCGATACAATCGATCAGGCTGATACCCAGTGTAATGGTACGAACGTCAAGGTTCTCCTTCTCGACCATCTCATTGGTTTCTCTTACTTCAAGCAGATTAATCATCTTCCGGGCTCCTCCTTAGATACGATGCATCATATCAAAAATTTCTTCTTTCTGACACTTAATGACAACACCGATTCCCTTACCGATCTTCTCCAGGTCGTCAGCCATATCGCCAAAGCTCTTAGCTGCCTTGTTGGTATCAACGATCATCATCATATTAAAATAATCCTGTACGATGGTCTGGGAAATATCCAGAATATTGATTCCGTTCTCTGCAAGGTATGTGCAGACCTTTGCAATGATTCCCACAGTATCTTTTCCGACTACGGTAATAATAGTTTTATTCATGGTACGCTCCATTTCTGTGCACTAATGCATCAAAGTATAATCTCATTCGGTATCATTTAACTACATTTAAGGCAATATTTCAAGGAAAAATTGAAATTTAGAGGATAACAGGGGCTGTTACTTCACTTCTTTTCGCCACTCTGATATCAAAATCTCCTGCCTTGTAGGGGACGTCACTCATATTGATCTCCATACGAACTGACTCATAGGCCAACTCCGGCAGGTTGTTTTCCTTGCTCAAATGTCCTAAAAGCACAGACTTTAGATCATCATGCAATATTTTGCAGAGCAGTTTTCCGGAATTCTCATTGGACAGATGTCCCTTATCTCCCAAGATCCTTCGCTTCAGGTAATACGGGTAAGGTCCCACCTGCAGCATATTCACGTCATGATTAGCCTCCAACAGCAAGGCATCCATGCCCCGCAGGCTTTCCACGGTATACTCATTGAAAACACCAAGGTCCGTGCAGACCGCCACCTTCTTGCTGCCGTAGGAAACACGATATCCCACCGGCTGTGCCGCATCATGAGAGATGCGCATGGGATTTACGATCAGATCCTTCAAGGTGAATTTCTTATCCTCTTCGATCACCGTATACAGGCTTTCGTCCAGAGCCTTGGTACCGGAATAAAGCTTCATGGCATCAATGGTACCCGCTGTCGCATAGATCGGGATATCATATCGTTTTGCTAACACCCCGATCCCCGCAATGTGATCGGAATGTTCATGGGTCACCAGAATGCCGTCGATATCTCTGCCGGTGAGTTCCAGTTCCTTCAGTCCCTCTTCCACCCGCTTGGCACTGATACCTGCGTCGATCAAAAGATGCGTGGCCTCGGAACCCACATAAATACAATTGCCGCTGCTTCCGCTGGCAATACTACATAATCTCATATAAAATCTTCTCCAGTCGCGCGTCGATCTGCTTTGCGCTCTCCTCCAGGGAAAAGCTGTTATCGATGACGAAATCGCTGTTCTCTCTATATTCTTCCTCGGAAAGCTGGCTGGCAATGATCTGCGCCACCTTCTCCTCGCTGTATCCTCTGGCAGCCATCAGTCTCGCCTTACGCACTTCTTTGTCTGCATGGATGTACCACATCTCATCCACCAGTTCGCCGTAGCCGCACTCGATCAGCAGTGCCGCCTCCACAAAAAAGAGGTCCTTCTCCCCGCTGTTTCTTGCTTCTTCCAGTCTTACCAGAAGATAGACCCGGACTGCGGGATGAATGATGTCATTTACCTTTTGCAGGATCTCGGCATCGGCAAAGATGCGCTGTGCCATTTTCGCTTTATTGATCTCTCCATCTTCGCCTACCACATCTTCTCCCAGAAGTTCCACCAGTTCACCGTAAGCCGGTGTTCCTGCTTTCTTCACTTCATGGGCTACCTCATCCGCAAGATAAATATCGCAGTTGTAAGTCTCTCTGATGTAACTTAAGACAGCTGATTTGCCTGCTCCCACGCCACCGGTGATCCCGATGAAAAAGGGCTTATTTCGCTTCATACCAGTTTTCTCCTGTGTGTAGATCGATCTCCAGGCTGACAGCCAGATCTGCTGCCGCCTTCATCTCCTTAGTCATGATCTCACGAACCATCTCCACTTCCTCCGGATGGGTCTCGATAACGATCTCATCGTGTACCTGCAAGATCAGTTTGGAATGTAACTTCTGCTCTTTCAGCACCTTCCAGACACGGATCATGGCGATCTTCATAATATCTGCAGCGGTTCCCTGTATAGGGGAATTCATCGCTACACGTTCTCCGAAGGAACGCTGCATAAAGTTGGAGGAAGAAAGCTCAGGAATGGGTCTTCTTCGTCCGAACATGGTGGTGATATAACCGTTTTCCTTGGCATCCTTCACCAGTTTATCCAGGAATTCCTTTACTTTAGGATAGGTTGCAAAATATTGTTCAATATACTCTGCCGCTTCCTTCTTACTGATACTCAGATCCTGGCTCAATCCGAAGGAACTGATACCGTAGACGATACCAAAGTTTACCGCCTTGGCATTGCGTCGCTGCAGGTCCGTAACCTCCTCAAAGGGGGTGTGGAATACCTTGGAAGCAGTGATCCTGTGAATATCCGCCTCACATCTGTAGGCCTCGATCAACTGCTCGTCACCGGACATATGCGCCAGAACTCTCAACTCGATCTGGGAATAGTCCGCATCCATGAACAGATAATCTTTTCTGGGGACGAAGACCTTTCTGATCTGGCGTCCCAGTTCCGTTCTCATGGGAATATTCTGCAGATTGGGCTCTGTAGAACTGATACGGCCGGTGGCTGTAATGGTCTGATTGAAGTTGGTATGGATCCTGTTATCCTCTTCAATATAGTCCACAAGGCCATCCGCATAGGTACTCTTTAATTTGGTCAGGCCTCTGTATTCCAGAATATCCTTTACGATGGGGTGTGTCTCCGCCAGTTTCTCCAGCACATCCGCTGCGGTAGAGTAACCGGTCTTGGTCTTCTTACCGCCGGGCATATTCATTCTGTCAAACAAGATCTCACCCAGCTGCTTGGGGGAATTGATGTTGAACTCTACCCCAGCCTGTTCATGAATACTTTTCTCCAGTTCCTCGATACGACTCACCAACGCGTCCCCGTAGGTCTTAAGCTCATCCCGACGAACCTCCACGCCTTCCTTTTCCATATCATGAAGCACCAGGGAAAGGGGCATCTCGATGTCACGCATCAGTGCAGTCATGCCGGTCTCTTCCAGTTTCTTCTCGATCACCGGAGCTGCCGCACGGCAGCCATATGCATTGTAGTTACAAAACTCTGCAAACTTCTCACTCTGCTTACTTGCTTCCTTCAGAGAAAGTTTGCCCAGAAGTTCTGCTCTTCCGGGTATCGTCAGGCCCAGATGTTCCGCAGAAATACTCTCCTGGTTATAATCATTTTTCAAAGGATTGATCAGATACGCACCGATCAAGATGTCAAAACAGGTATCTACCCGTTCTCTGTTCAGCCATTCATAATCCTTCTTAATATCAAAAAGAGCCACAGGCACTCTCTCGGAAAGAGCGATCAGCGCTTTTCTGATCTCTTCCGAATCATCTTCACCGCCTGCACTCATCATATCAAAAAGACTCAACTGTACGTTTTCAGGTTCCTTAACGATATAGCAGAATGTCTCTTCTTCAGAGATACTTACCGCTGCCGCAACCAATCGCTCCTGCTCTTTTGCCAGGTAAAGGCCGATACGCTCGCCCTTCTTGATACCTGCCAGTTTCTTCAGGAATGCGTCCTGTGTAGGGATCAAAGTGAAACTCTTTGCCACTTCCTCTGCACCGTTCTGTCGGTTCTCGGTGTCAAATCGGGACAGCATATTCTTAAATTCCAGTTCCTTGAACAAAGTATATGCTTCCGGGGTATAGAAACCTTCCGCTTTTGCAGCCTCATAATCCAGTTCCACATCGCTGTCGATCTTGATGGTTGCCAGCACCTTGCTAAGATCCGCCAAGTCACGGTTGTTGATCAGAGATTCCTTGATCGCTTTCTTGGTGATTTCCTCCACATGCTCATAAATCGCTTTCAGCGAACCATAGGCAGTCATCAGTTCCGCCGCGGTCTTCTGACCTACCTTAGGCACACCGGGAATATTATCGGCGGTATCTCCCATCAATGCTTTCAGATCAATGAACTGTAACGGGGTCACGCCATAAGCTGCCACCACATCCGCAGGATAATAATCTTCGATCTCAGTACGGCCCATCTTGGTCTTGGGAATACGGATCTTGATATGCTCATCCGCGATCTGTAAAAGGTCACGGTCACCGGAGACCAGTGCAACTTCCAGGCCTTTTGCCTGAGCCTTCTTTGCAAGGGTACCCAGAATATCGTCCGCTTCCAGACCTGCCTGCTCCATGATGACCACATTCATGGCCTTCAGGACCTCTTTCATCACAGGCACCTGTTCTCTGAGTTCATCGGGCATAGCCTTTCTGGTGCCCTTGTAAGCATCGTACATTTTATGGCGGAAGGTGGGGGCATGCACATCAAAGGCAACCGCCAGATAA
>JAKSRX010000109.1 GCA_024403365.1 Acetatifactor sp.
CGGCTTCTCATCTTCCAGGATCCTGAACATAATATTCAGAAAGCCATAAACCGCATTGGTATGAAGCCCTTTTACGTTAGTCAGTTCCGGCACACCGTAAAAGGCTCTGTTCAAAATGCTATGGCCGTCGATCAGCACAAGTTTTCCTTTTGCTCCCATGATTTCCTCCAAATATCATATGGGCGACAAGGAAGATACCATGTCGCCCGAAAAATAGCTTTTATAAAAGAATCCAAATAACGACTCCCACGATACACATTGCGGCAAGAAATTCTACTGCCGCACCCACAGAGATCGCAAATCCATGGCGCTTCAAGGTACGCTTAGCGTCCTCCAGGCGCTGGTTCAGCTCCTTCTGTAGATCGAACGCACTGCCGTTTTCCAGTCTCTGAATGCCTTCTGTCACCAGAAACTGAATGGTCAGTTCTTCTCTGCAGTTATCACACTCTTCCAGATGCTCACCGAATCGCTTCAGGGTAGGATAATCCATGCTGCGATCGATGAAGTCGGGAATCAGTCTTTCAAACTCTTTGCAATCCATAGTCACCTCTTAGTAAGGTCTTACTCTTCGATAGCATCCAAAGCCTGGCTCAGATCTGCGATCAGATCCTCGATATCCTCGATACCGATACTGATACGGATCAGTTCTGCAGGTACGCCTGCTTCTTTCAGCTGCTCATCGGTCATCTGACGATGGGTGCTGGATGCAGGGTTCAGGCAACAGGTACGAGCATCTGCTACATGAGTCTCAATAGCAGCAAGCTTCAGGCTCTTCATGAAGATGCTTGCAGCTTCTCTGCCGCCCTTAAGGCCGAAGGAAACAACACCGCAGCTTCCGTTGGGCAGATACTTCTGTGCCAGAGGATAATACTTGTCACCGGGCAGGCTGCAGTAATTTACATAAGCAACCTTTTCATGCTTGGAAAGGTACTCAGCAACAGCCAGACCGTTCTCACAGTGACGTTTCATACGTACATGCAGGCTCTCAAGACCCAGGTTCAGGATGAATGCATTCTGAGGGCTGGGGATGGAACCGAAGTCACGCATCAGCTGTACGGTACACTTGGTAATGAAAGCGCCTTCCTTGCCGAATCTCTCTACATAGGTAACACCATGATAGCTGTCATCGGGAGTGCAAAGTCCGGGATACTTGTCAGCGTGAGCCATCCAGTCGAACTTACCGCTGTCAACGATGGCACCGCCTACCTGTGCGCCATGACCATCCATGTACTTGGTGGTGGAATGGGTAACGATATCAGCGCCCCACTCGAAAGGTCTGCAGTTCACAGGGGTAGGGAAGGTATTATCTACGATAAGGGGAACGCCATGAGCGTGAGCCACCTTAGCAAATTTCTCGATATCAAGAACAGTCAGTGCAGGGTTTGCAATGGTCTCACCGAACATAGCCTTGGTATTCTCCTGGAATGCTGCGTTCAGTTCCTCTTCGGTAGCATCGGGGCTAACGAAAGTAACATCGATACCCATCTTCTTCATAGTAACGGCGATCAGATTGAAAGTACCGCCGTAGATGCTGCTGCTTGCAACGATGTGATCTCCGCAGTTACAGATATTGAACAGTGCATAGAAGTTTGCTGCCTGTCCGCTGCTGGTAAGCATTGCTGCGGTACCACCCTCCATCTGACAGATCTTAGCTGCCACATAGTCGTTGGTAGGGTTCTGCAGTCTGGTGTAAAAATATCCATTTGCTTCAAGATCAAACAGTTTACCCATATCCTCACTGGTATTGTACTTAAATGTGGTGCTCTGAACGATAGGGATCTGTCTGGGTTCGCCGTTTCCGGGGGTATATCCTCCCTGTACGCAAATGCTGTTGATATTCATAATCTATTCCTTTCCGACGACATTGATTTCTGCCGTCCTTACATATTTGGTGCAAAACATATCACCGAACATTATACACGATTTTCAGGCAAAATACAAGTCAAAAGGCCGGGCAACCATACCCGACCTTTCAAAAAATCAACCTTGTGTATATCTGGATAAGAACTGCTTTGTTCTCTCTTCCTTGGGATCATCGATGACTTCGTGTGCAGGTCCCTGCTCCACGATCACACCGCCGTCCATAAAAATGATATTATCTGCCACATCTCTGGCAAATGCCATCTCATGGGTAACGATGATCATTGTGGTCTTCTGGTCTGCAAGACCGCGAATGACTTTCAGCACTTCCCCGGTAAGTTCCGGATCCAATGCGGAGGTAGGCTCATCAAAGCAAAGGATATCGGGCTTTAATGCCAATGCTCTGGCGATAGCCACTCTCTGCTGCTGTCCGCCTGACAGCTGATGAGGATAGTGATCCATTCTCTCGGAAAGACCCATCTGAGCCAGAAGCTCTTTACCGTGTTCATCGATGCGAGCAAGGATCTCCTTCTTATTTACCTTGTAATCCGGCTGTTCTGCTGCCAGCAGACGCTCTGCCAGAGTCACATTTTCCAAAGCGGTATACTGAGGGAACAGATTAAAGGACTGAAATACCATGCCGAAATGCAGGCGCTTCTCTCTCAGTTCCTTATCTCCGGTCTTTGTTTGCATTGCTGCATCAAAAAGAGTCTCTCCCTTGACACTGATGGTTCCGCCATTCGGTGTCTCCAAAAAGTTCAGACAGCGAAGCAATGTGGTCTTACCGGAACCGGAAGAACCGATGATCGCTAAGGCACTGCCTTCCTCCATAGTGAAGCTGACATCTCTCAGGACCTGGGTGCTGCCGAAATGCTTTTCAATATTTTTAACTTCCAAAATAGCCATGCCGCACCTCCTACCTGAAATAATCCAGTTTCTTCTCTACGTAATTGAATAACAGAGTCAGAATACCTACAAACAAAAGGTAGAAAACACCTGTGTAGAACAAAGGCCAGGTGAGACCTGCGGATTTCATAAAGGAATATCCTGCGAAGGTCAATTCATATGCGGCGATGATACGGGCAAGGCTGGTATCCTTGACCAATGTAATGATCTCATTGGACATAGGAGGCACGATGCGCTTGATCATCTGCAGCAATGTGATCTTGAAAAAGATCTGTGTCTTGGTCATACCCAATACCAGACCGGCTTCACTCTGTCCTGCGGGCACACCTTCGATTCCGCCTCTGAAGATAACGGAAAAATAGCAGGCATAGTTGATGGAGAATGCCACCACGGTAGCCATGATTCTTCCTGCCTCATCTCCGCTCCAGATATTATGGCCGAGCCACATACCGGGACCGTAGAAAATAACGATCAACTGAAGCATTAAGGGCGTTCCTCGAATGACCCAGACCAGGATCTGGATCAGGGCGCTGAGGGGCTTAAACTTGCTCATGGTGCCGAAAGCCAGGATCAGGCCCAGCGGCAGTGCAAAAGCCAGTGTCAGTATGAAGATTTCAAAGGTGGTCAACAGACCGTTTAAAAGGCTTTGGGTAACTGTCCAAAACATCAATTTATCCTCTGTGTTTCCTGATTATTTCTTGATAACGATAACCTGTGCGTTGTTGCAGTATGCCTTGGAACACTCCATAGCTTCCATAACTTCGCCGGTCAATGTCATACCGTTCCATACAACGTCGATGTTCTTGGAATTCAGCTCCATGATTTTGTTGTCCCAGTCGATCTCAACAAACTTAGCCTCAACGCCAAGCTCATCTGCTACCAGACGAGCCATATCAGCATCGAAACCGATCCACTCATCGGAACCTTCCTTGTAATCCATAGGTGCGAAATCAGTGATACCTACGATCAGAGTGCCCTTACCCTTGATGTACTCTACATCACTGTCATCGGTTGCGGTATAAGTAGCGGTCTTCTGTGCTACCAGAGACTCCTGAACGCCGTACTTCTTAGCGATCTCGGTCATGGTGCCGTTTGCATATGCATTTGCCATGGTGAAATCAATAAAGGAAGCAAGATCGGAACCCTTTCTGCAGCCAACACCGTACTCTTCAGTGGTCAGCTCATCGGTGTGGATCATGTCAGGATAGCTGGTACCCTCACCGATCATAGCACCTGCCATCAAAAGGTCGATGATAGCAGCATCGGAAGTACCTGCGGAAACCTCCATCAGTGCATCAGCCTGGGAAGCAACGGAGTTGATCTTAAAGCCCTTCTCCTTAGCAACTTCCTCACCTGCACTACCTGCCTCAACGGCATAAACCATTTCCTTCTCTCCTGTAGCAGTCTTGCCGCAGCCGGTCATGGTCAGACCCATTACCATTGCAGCAACCAGGATCATTGCAATTTTCTTTTTCATAATATTCTCTCCTTTTTCTTCGGGCGCATACTGCGTCCAACATGATTTGGTATTTTATCATATTAGCACAGTAAAGTAAAGAGGCAGTTAAAAACCCCGCTTGCATCAACAAACGGGGTTAAAATACTCAATTCTGGGTGGCAGATTGCCATCTTCCCTTCAATCCTGAGCAACTACCTCGCGATAGAACTCAGCGTAATCGGTTCTGCCTTCCTTGGTGAACTGGATCGCAGTTCTGGGATGCTGATTCAAAAGACCGGTCATCAGGTACTGGAGGTCATAACCCCATACAATGCCATCTCTCTTCAGAGCATTCATGTACTTATCAACGAACTGGATAACAGGATACTCGTTGTACTTGGGATTTCTGAGGAATCCAAGCAGAAGTTCCATTGCACAGTTGCCTGCGCCACGGCCCATGGATGCATAAGTAGCATCCAGCCAGTCAACACCGTCGCCTACTGCTTCGATGGTATTTGCAAAAGCAAGCTTCTGGTTATCATGTGCATGAATACCGACCTTCTTGCCATACTTAGCTGCTGCTTCCATATATACATCGGTAAGACGAGCGATCTGCTCGGGATACATTGCGCCATAGCTGTCTACGATGTAGATAACATCAACAGGGCTCTGTCCAAGCATTTCCAGGCCGGCTCTCAAGTCACCTTCCTGTGCATTGGAGATCGCCATGATATTACAGCTTACCTCATAGCCCTTATTGTGAGCATCCTCGATCATCTCGACTGCACCGGGCATGGTGTTCAGGTAGGTAGCCACACGGATCAGGTCGATAGGGCTGTCCTTCTTCTGGATGATATCGTTTCTGAAATCACAACGTCCTACATCGGCCATAACTGCGATCTTCAGATCGGTAGCGTTCTCGCCAACGATGGCGCGGATATCCTCATCCTTACAGAACTTCCACTTACCGAACTTGTTTACATCAAACATCTCGGTGGAAGCCTTATAACCAAACTCCATATAATCAACGCCTGCGCGCAGATTTGCAAGATAAAGTGCCTTTACAAACTCATCTGTAAAGAAAAAATCATTCACCAGACCACCATCACGAAGGGTTGCGTCTACAACCTTAACTTCAGGTCTGTATGCCATCAGTTTAGAAATCTCTTTTGCCATAGTGAAAAAACCTCTTTCCGCTTATTTACTTTGTCGGTTTAAAGTGTAACAGTGCAACGTGCAAAAGTCAATAGTGTTTTTAACTATTTTTTCTGCTTGTCCAGCAGTTCGCGAAGGGCATCCTCACCAATGCTGACCCACGCATCCTCTTCCTCTGCATTTAATCCCAGGTACTGTGCCAGGGTGCGCTCATCCTCGCTCATGCCCCATTCATAACTCAGATCGTCAATCACCTCGAACTCGATCTCGCCCGCTAAGCATCT
>JAKSRX010000011.1 GCA_024403365.1 Acetatifactor sp.
GGATCATGGGCATCAAAGGTAATGAAGTTGGAGATACCCATATCGCGAAGCTCTGTCAGTGCATATGCACAGTCCAGGGATTCTCTGCCGTTTCTCTTGTGCTGTCTGCCTTCGTAGAGGAAGGGCATAATGACATTGATTCGGCGGGCTTTACCGTTACATGCTGCGATGACACGCTTCAGATCCTGATAGTGATCATCGGGAGACATGTGGTTCTCATAACCGTTAATGCTGTAAGTGATGCTGTGGTTGCAGACATCCACCAGAATGAAAAGATCTTTTCCACGAATACTTTCGCCGAAGACTGCTTTGCCTTCGCCGCTGCCGAAGCGGGGAGTGCTTACTGTGGTAAGATAATTGTCTTCACTGTAGCCGTGAAAAGCGGGATCGCTTTTTACTCTTGTGTTTTGTACATAACTACGAAAATCTACCAGATACTCGTTGATCCTCTCGCCCATCTTCTGTGCGGAAGGCAGAACTACGAGCTTCAAAGGAGCAACCGGCATAGCATTTTCGATACTCTCTAAGTTAGGCATAGTGACCTCCATAAAGTCCTTACATAATTATTATCTTTATATCATTTGAATAGTGACACGTCAAGGTTTTTCAAGTATTATATAAAGAGAGTATTGTGCTGTTTTAAACAAAATCTGGGCATGAAAGGCATAAGATATGCAGAAAAAACAGAAAAAGCATATTATCAAAACTGTGCTTCCGGGAAGTATCGCAGAAGAACTGGAAATGGAACCCGGTGATGCGGTGATCTCTATCGACGGCACAGAGATCGAGGATATTTTTGATTATCAGTTCCTGATTCAGGATACTTATATAGAAGTGTTGATCGAGAAACCTGATGGTGAGCAGTGGCTCTTAGAGGTGGACAAGGATTACGATGAAGATCTGGGCATCGAGTTTGAGAACGGCCTGATGGATGATTACCGCAGCTGCCACAATAAGTGTGTGTTCTGCTTCATCGATCAGATGCCTCCCGGAATGAGAGAGACCCTGTATTTCAAGGATGACGATTCCAGACTGTCTTTCCTGCAGGGCAATTATGTAACATTGACCAATATGTCGGAGCATGATATCGACCGTATCTGCAGATATCATCTTTCTCCTATCAATATTTCCTTCCAGACCATGAATCCGGAACTTCGATGCAAGATGCTGAACAATCGTTTCGCAGGCGAAGCGCTGAAGAAGGTGGACCGTCTCTTTGAGGCGGATATTCATATGAACGGACAGATCGTACTCTGTAAGGGTTTGAATGACGGTAAGGAACTGGAATTCAGTATCACCGAGATGATGAAATATATTCCGAATCTGGAGAGTGTTTCTGTTGTTCCCGTAGGTCTTTCCAAGTATCGTGAGGGATTATATCCCCTGGAGTCTTTTGAAAAGGAAGACGCGGAGGAAGTCATCGATCTGATCGAGAAGTATCAGAAGATCTGTTTTGAAAAGTACGGCATCCATTTCATCCATGCCAGTGATGAGTGGTATATTCTGGCAGAGAGGGAAATGCCTGAGGAAGAGCGATACGACGGCTACTTACAGTATGAGAATGGTGTGGGAATGACCCGTATGCTGCTCAATGAGTTCCAGGCCGAGATGGAGAAGAGAAAGGCTCATGACGGATTTCCCTGCTATGGACCTGTAGGAGAAATGTCCATGGCTACCGGTAAATTGGCCTATCCTTATATCAAGCGGATGGCGGATGCAGTGATGGAAGCTTATCCCAATATCAAGATCCATGTCTATTGCATCACCAACTATTTCTTCGGCGAGAAGATCACCGTTTCCGGCTTGATCACGGGACAGGATCTGATCGCTCAGCTGAAGGGAAAAGAACTGGGAAGCAGACTGATCCTGCCGGAAAATATCGTGCGAAGCGGAGAGGATGTTTTCCTGGATGACCTCCATGTACCGGATGTGGAAAAGGCTTTACAAGTGCCCCTGGATATTGTAAAATCAGGCGGGTATGAATTTGTTGATTGTGTGTTGAATGTTTAGTTTTTAGGAGGAAACATGGCGAATAAAAAACGTAAGCCGATCGTTGCCGTAGTAGGTCGTCCCAACGTAGGAAAATCTACTCTGTTTAACGCTTTGGCAGGTGAAAATATATCCATCGTAAAAGATACGCCCGGTATCACCAGAGACCGTATTTATGCAGATGTCAACTGGCTGGATCGTACTTTTACCTTAATTGATACCGGCGGTATCGAGCCGGACAGCAATGATATCATTCTGTCCCAGATGAGAACTCAGGCTGAGATCGCCATGGAGACCGCTGATGTTATCATTTTCCTGGTAGATGTAAAGCAAGGACTCGTGGATTCCGATGCAAAGGTAGCGGACATGCTGCGTCGTTCTCATAAGCCTGTTGTTTTGGTAGTCAACAAGGTGGACAGTTTCGAGAAGTTCATGGCGGATGTCTATGAATTCTATAATCTGGGTATCGGCGACCCTCATCCCATCTCTGCGGTAAACAGAATGGGACTGGGCGATATGCTGGATGAGGTCATGTCTTATTTCCCTGACCTGGAAGGGGATGAGGAAGAGGATGATCGTCCCCGTGTGGCTATCGTTGGTAAGCCCAATGTAGGTAAATCTTCCCTGATCAATAAGCTTCTTGGTGAGAACCGTCTGATCGTATCCGATATTGCAGGTACAACCAGAGATGCTGTTGATACAGAGGTCGCTTACAACGGTAAAGACTACGTGTTTATCGATACGGCAGGACTTCGTCGTAAGAACAAGATCAAGGAAGATCTGGAAAAGTATATGATCGTTCGTACCGTCAGTGCGGTAGAGCGTGCGGATATCGTGGTACTTCTGATCGATGCTGTGGAAGGTGTTACCGAGCAGGATGCAAAGATAGCAGGTATCGCTCATGAGAGAGGTAAGGCTGTCATCATTGCGGTGAACAAGTGGGATGCGGTAGAGAAGGATGACAAGACCATTTATCGTGTCACTGAGAGAGTTCGCAACACTTTGTCCTATATGCCTTATGCGGAGATCCTTTTCATTTCTGCTTTGACAGGACAGAGATTGAATAAATTGTTCGAAACCATTGATATGGTCAGCGAGAACCATGCGATGCGTGTACAGACCGGTGTGCTGAATGAGATCATGTCTGAGGCAGTTGCTATGCAGCAGCCCCCTTCCGATAAGGGTAGGAGATTGAAACTCTACTATATCACACAGGTTTCCGTAAAGCCTCCCACATTTGTCATCTTCGTAAATGACAAGGAACTGATGCATTTCTCCTATACCAGATATATCGAGAATCAGATCCGGGAGACTTTTGGATTTAAGGGAACACCGCTTCGTTTCATTATCAGAGAGCGCGGTGAGAAGGAGCAGTAATGGTAAGATTGATTTGTCTGGCCATTGGCTATGTATTTGGCTTATTTCAGACTGCGTTTTTCTACGGAAAGATGCACGGCATCGATATCAGAGAGCACGGCAGCGGTAACTCCGGTACCACCAATACCTTGCGAGTACTTGGTACCAAGGCAGGTCTGATCGTGTTTGCGGGAGACTGTCTGAAATGTATGGCAGCTGTGTGGATCGTGAGACTGGTGTTTGGAACGACCTATCATAATATTATTTATATGTTGTGCCTTTACACAGGCGCAGGCGCAGTGCTTGGCCACAATTATCCCTTCTATATGGGATTTAAGGGTGGAAAAGGAATCGCTGTAACCGCGGGAATGGTGCTTAGTTTCCATCCCTATTTTATCATTACCGGTGTGTTGACCTTCTTTGGGATCTTCTTTGCGACCCATTATGTTTCACTGGGTTCCCTTTTGGTGTACACCGTGCTGATGATCCAGTTGGTGATCTCCGGTCAGATGGGACTGTTTTCTGAGATGACACAGCCTCAGTTGCTTGAGATGTATGCGATATTCGGCTGCATGTTCCTTATGGCTTTCTGGAAGCACAGAGAGAACATCAAGCGTCTGGCAACCGGAACCGAGAGAAAGACATACCTTACGAAGAAGAATAAAGTAGATTAATTGATCATTTCTGGGGGAAAAGATATGGCAAAAGTAAGTATTTTAGGCGGCGGCAGTTGGGGTATTGCCCTTGCGGTCCTGCTTCACAATAACGGACATGAGATCACGATCTGGTCAGCTCTGGAATCAGAGATCGAAATGCTTCGTGAAAAGCATGAACATAAGATGCTTCCCGGCGTGAAGCTTGCTGAAGATATGATCTTTACAACAGATGAGATGGAAGCAGTATGCGGCAGAGATCTTGTGGTCATGGCTGTTGCTAGTTCTTATACAAGAGCAACTGCAGAGCGTTTTAAACCCTTTATTTACCCTACTCAGAAAATTGTGAATGTGGCAAAGGGTATCGAAGAGAATACATTGCTCACACTTTGTCAGATCATTGAGAGTGTCATTCCGCAGGCGGATGTGGCAGTTCTTTCCGGACCTTCCCATGCGGAAGAAGTAAGCCGAGGTTTACCTACTACAGTTGTAGTCGGTGCCAAAACCAGGGAGACTGCAGAATACATTCAGAATCTTTTCATGAATGAGGTGTTCAGAGTATATATCAGCCCGGATATCCTGGGTATCGAGTTAGGTGGTTCCCTGAAGAATGTGGTAGCCCTTGCAGCAGGTATTGCAGACGGACTGGGCTATGGTGATAACAGTAAGGCTGCATTGATCACTCGTGGTATTACCGAGATCGCACGCCTTGGCACTGTGATGGGCGGTAAATTCGAGACCTTCTGCGGCCTGACGGGTATCGGCGATCTGATCGTAACCTGTGCCAGCATGCATTCCCGTAACCGTCGTGCCGGAATCCTCATCGGACAGGGTAAGACCTGCGATGAAGCAATGGCTGAAGTACAGATGGTGGTTGAGGGTGTTTATTCCGCGAAGGCTGCCATGCAGCTTGCCGAGAAATATCATGTATCCCTGCCTATCATTGAGCAGGTAAATGCAGTTTTGTTTGACGGCAAGAATGCAGAGACCGCTGTGAAGGAACTGATGCTACGTGATAAAAAGGTAGAAGTACCTGCTTTCCCTTGGCCGGAGGAGTAAGCAGCTACTGTTGATGTGTTTACTTCTGTGATGAGTAGAAGGGAGCAACACTATGAATTGGAACAATAAGAAAGCAGGGATTCGGGAACTTATCCCTGCTGTTCATTTTTTATTGAGTTTTCTATATGAGAGACTGGTGATCCAGTTTACGCCCAAGGTGGATATCGTTGCCGCCATCGCAAAGAGCCAGATCATCAGTGAAGGCACAGAGCGTGTGCTGGCGTACGTGATCAGTAAGATCATCGGCGGCATTCTGATCCTTTTGTTATGGAAATTGATCTTTTATGTGATCGACCATATAAAAATATCAAAAGATGTCAGAGTTCTGTTGTCTGTTTTTGCCATCGGTTTGATCATGATATTATGTATTTGGCCGGAGCCTGCTTTTGATCTGGATTTCGATAACTACATCACCTTTTCCTATGCGATCCGCCTGGAGCCTGAGTACTGGCATTCTGCCTACACCAGCTATGTATATTGCGGATGTATGATGGTGATCCCGCATCCTGTTGCCATCGCTGTGGTACAGTGGGTGGCATTTGTGGCATCTCTGGGATATCTCATGGTTCGTATGGAGAAAAGTCCCGTGTTAAAGGGAAAAGGAAAATGGCTGGCATTTCTGCTGTTTCTTGTGCCCGGCAGTTTCACCGTTATGACCTCTGCCTATAGAACAGAACTGTATGCGGTGCTTTGCATATTTGCCATGACGCTGTTTGCAATGGATGCCATCGATCACAAGGAGAGGACCGCCAAAGAGATCATCGGTATCGCGATCTTGTGTGCTTTTTTGGCAGTATGGCGTTCGGAAGGATTGATCCTCGGATTCCTGTCATTCTTTATTTTGATCTTATTTGTATATCGTCCTGCTTTTAAGAAGGTGCTTTTGTATTTCTGCAGCCTGATCCTTGCATTTCTGTTGATCCTGATGCCCCAGAAACTGGGAGATATGAAATATTACGGAAATGATTACAGTTTCATCAATTCCTTTACCATATTGATGAATATATTCAATACACCGGGTTCTGATCTGTCTTATGAAGGCGTGGAGCAGGATCTGGCAGCGATAGAAGCGGTTGCCCCCATCGAGCTGATCAAAGCTCACGGAATGGAAGGATATCGCAGATATAATGTGGCAAACGGACGGAAAGATATCAACCAGAGCCTGGCGGATCAAGAGACAGGAAAGCAATATAAGAAAGCCTTTTATCGTCTGATCCTCCATAATCCGAAGATCTACATCAAGACCCAGACTTATATGTTGTTCAATATCTTTGGATTGGTGCCCTATTATCATATCGTTCTCTCAGATAAGGTGCCGGAACATGACCTGCCTATGTGGACTTATGATGCCTGGGATCTGGGAGAAGCGGATCTGAACAGCTTCGCCGGTGTGGCCGCTTGGAGAGAGAATTCTTTCCATCAACAGGCTTATCAACTGGTGATAGGAGCAGTGAAGGGTGTGAGAGCATTCCTGCATAAGGTTCACATTGATACCTTGATCTTCCTGGGGATGTTTGCGGTGATGGGAGTTACGATCCTGCGAGAGTTCGTGCTGTTCTGCAGGAAGAAAAAATGCCGCTTTGCCATTGCATTTTTCTGCATTACATTGTTCGGACAGATCGCGGCGATCTGGATGGTAATGCCTGCTTCCAGTGCAATATATTTACATCCCAGTTTCTACGCCTGTGCGGTGCTTGTGCTGCTTAGTTTGTGCGAATTGAGATGTGATACAAAACAATAAAAGAAGAACAACTGTCGATAGAAAAACTATCGGCAGTTTTTTTGTGCAGACGTGCAATTTCCTTGCTTTTGAGAGCAAACTATCGTAACATATAAATTAGATAATTATGCAGAAAGGCGTGTAAATATATGGAACAGCAGATTTTTAACGGAACACAGGAATATGTGGCCAGCGAGCAGTTGATGGCAAGTGTAAATATCGCTATCGCATTGAAAAAACCTTTGTTGATCAAGGGTGAGCCCGGTACCGGCAAGACCATGCTGGCAGAGGCAGTTGCTAAGGCTTTGGGCAAAAGATTGATCATCTGGAACATCAAGTCCACCACCAAGGCGCAGGAAGGTCTGTATGTCTATGATACCATTCAGAGACTGTACGACGGACAGTTCGGCGAAGAAGGTGTCAATGACATTGCAAGATATATCAAACTGGGCAAACTGGGTGAGGCTTTTGACAGCGATGAACAGGTGATCCTGTTGATCGATGAGATCGATAAGGCAGCTCTGGAGTTCCCCAATGACTTGCTTTGGGAGCTGGATCAGATGGAATTCTACATCAATGAGACCAAGAGAACAGTCAAGGCAAAGCATCGTCCCATCGTGATCATCACCTCCAATGCGGAGAAGGAATTGCCCGATGCATTCCTGCGTCGTTGTATTTTCCATTACATTGATTTCCCTGAGAGAGAGCTGATGGAGGAGATCGTCAGAGTACATTTCCCCGATGTGGAAGCAAATCTTCTGAAGAATGCTATGGATGTTTTCTATAATATTCGTACCATTCGTGATATCCGCAAAAAGCCCAGTACCTCCGAACTTATCGACTGGGTAAATGCATTGCAGATCGGCGGTATCCCTGCGGATAAGATCCGCAAAGAACTTCCTTTTGTGGGAGTAGTGGTGAAGAAGGACGAGGATCTGGAACTGGTGAGACAGAATCCTTTGAACTAAACTATCGGAGTGTATAAATGTTCATTAAATTTTTTGAAACGCTCCGAGCCAAAGGCCTTCGCGTGACATTGGGAGAGTGGCTGACATTGCAGGATGCCCTGGATCAGGGACTCTGCGGCAGTTCTCTGACACAGTTTTATTATGTGGCGCGAATGATCTTAGTAAAGAGTGAGACTGATTTTGATAAATTTGATATGGCCTTTGAAGAATGCTTCAAGCCTGCGCAGCGGGAGACCGAGGTGGGCAAGGAAATGCTTCGCTGGCTGGACAAGTCCGATATGATGGAACTGGCTCATGAGGAAGCAAGAGCGCATCTGAATCAGATGGAGGACATTGCCGTTGACAAAGAAACTGTGGAAGAGACCTTTAAGCAGAGACTGAAGGACCAGGACAGCGAACACAACGGCGGAAGCTTCTGGATCGGTACCATGGGTAAGACTTCCTTCGGTAATATGGGCGGTAATGTCGGCGGTGTTCGTGTGGGCGGACAGACCGGTTACCAATCAGCCTTCTCCGTAGTGGGAGCCAGAAAGTATCGTGACTTCAGAGATGACAGAGTACTGGATAACAGACAGTTTCAGCTCGCATTTCGCAAGTTGAGACAGTTTTCCAGCAGATTGGATATTCCCGAGACGGAGCTGGATATCGACGGAACCATTGACAAGACCTGTAACAACGGCGGTTGTCTGCAGATCGTGATGCAGAAGCCTCGTAAAAATGCGGTGAAGCTTTTGCTTCTCATGGATTCCGGCGGAACCATGATCCCCTACAGCAGCCTGCTCAATGATCTGTTCCAGGCGGTGCACAAATCCAATCATTATAAGGATGTAAAGACCTATTATTTCCACAACTGTATCTATTCCAAACTCTACAAGACACCGGAGTGTGAGAACGGAGACTGGATCGATACGGAGTGGATGTTCAGAAATTTGGACAGTGACTATAAGGTGATCATTGTAGGTGATGCAGCAATGGCACCGGAGGAATTGTATTCCGATACCGGTAACTATCGTGGCCCTAACGGAGGCTTATCTGGGTGGGAATGGTTGAAACTGGTAAAGAAGAAATACAAGAAAGTAGTCTGGCTGAATCCCAAGATGGCTCCCGGAAGAGCCCCCTGGAGAGAGGCAGAGACCGCGGTAAAGGAACTGTTCCCCATGTATAAGTTAACGGTGGACGGTCTAAATCGCGCCATGATCAAATTGATGGCGAATAAATAGAGGGTATAGTTGATCATTTTTCATGAAAAGGAGAAGGATATATGAAACGCCTGTATAAGATTTTATTGACGATGATCGTAGGATTGATCCTCATGACCGGTTTGGATCTGAAGGCAAATGCCGCAAGCATCGGACCCTATGATTTTACGGTACATGATATCAGAGACTATAACAGACAGAAGCATTTTGACAGTGATGGTGGAAGATATTCCATGATCGTGTTTGGCCATTTGACCAGTGACCAGATGTCTAAGGATATGATTCAGACAATGGTCGATCTGTCAAAATTCACAGATACCTCGAATCTGGATCTGTATGCTTATGATGTTGAATTGAAAGATGATCTGGGAGCGCATTATCAGGATATTATCAAAGCACTGAATGCGATTTCCGGATCAGAAGTGGTATATGTGAATTATCAGAACCAGGAGACCACCTACAGAGATTTATGGCGTGAGGGTTACGGTTATTTCTCCGATCATTATGCGGCGCCTTATTTGCCCCTGGTATGGCTCATCGGCCCGGATGGTACCATTTTAAAGGATTCCGTAGGTAATTCTGATCTGCGCTTCTGGCTCAATGCCTTGAAGGAATGCGGATATGTTGTGGACGACTTTGCCGGCATGGCACCGGTAGAGATGAACGTTCAGTTCCGACAGGATATGGCCCGTGATATGCTTCCCTATGTCAATTCCTTCCGTCAGGAATCCGGTGTCTGGTATTGGAATGAAGATAACAGCCAGAAGATCCTTTGCGGCAGCTTGGGTAATCTGACCTATGACTACGAATTGGAAAAAGTGGCAATGCAGAGAGCTGCGGAGATCGCTTTATGTTACGGTCATGACAGACCCGATAAATCCAGCTGCTTTTCCGCATTTACAGAATTAAATTATACAGACTTTGGTGCCGGTTCCGAGAATATTGCGGCAGGATATACCAGTGCTGCAGCAGCATTTACTGCATTCCGTGAGGAAAATGAATACTTTGAAGGACAGGGACACAGACGTAATATGCTGGGTGACCAGTTTGCGGCAGTAGGTTTCGGCTGCGTATATTATAAGGGATATTATTACTGGGCACAGGAGTTCAGCGGAGTTGCGAAGAGTACCACAGCTACGCCTGCAGATACATCTACTAGAGCAGTGACTCTGCGAGTAGATCCCGCAAATATCATGATGGCGGTTGCAAGTCCGTTGACGATCACTGTATCCGAGGGAGATGTCTATGATCTGAATAAGATCGCAGTCAATCTGACCATGTATAATTCTTTCCCTGCTAAAAATGCAAGACCTATTTTGAACAAGGCTACTTGGATGAGCAATGATGATTCTATTGCTGAGGTCAGCGGAAGTAATCTGATCGTTAAGAAAAATGGTGAGACCTCACTGAGAGGTATGCTGTTTGACCGAGAACTGATCGTATATGTGACAGTAAAGGAAGTGAGCCGAACCGTTGGTGGACAGATCACGAACGGCGTTGGTGCAACGGTAGAGCTATTACAGGGAAATGAAGTGAAGTATACCACATCGGCAGGTATTTCTTCTTATGCTTTCACAGGTGTTGCGGCAGGTACCTATACCATGCGTGTCACCAGAGCTGGTTATTCCACAGCGGAGTGCGAATTGGTCGTAAACAGCAGTAAGACAACAAAGAACTTAACTTTGTATGCGAATCCGTCCATTACTCATACGTTGTCAGTCAACAGTAGTTTCAGCATCAATTATTATGTATCTAAGTCCGGAATTGCTGATCTTGGTAATGTAAAAATGATCATCGATCAGGATTCTTATACCGGAGGAAGCAATGTAGTACATAAGACCACTGAGGTTAAGGGCGTTGAACAGTATTCAGATGGATATGGATATGAATATAAGTTCCCTTATCGTGGTATTACTTCCAGAGAAGTAGGAGAACAGGTTTCCGCAGTGCTGATGGGTGAGAAGGATGGCGTGACTTATAAATTTACTCCTGACCTGTATTCCGTTTCCGATTATTGTTATTCCAGATTGACAAAATCTTCCAATGCTTATTTGAAGACCCTTTGTGTTGATGTGCTCAATTATGCAGCTGCAGCACAGATGCATTTTGGCGTAAAGACGGATCAGCTGGTAAATAAGCAGTTGACCGCTGCTCAGAAAGCAATGGCAACACCTGCTTACAGTACCCTGAGTGATCATACAGCAACGTTGCAGACGATCAGCAGTCCTTCCGCTACCATTTCAGGAAAGACCCTGGTATTGGATAACTGTATTGAATTGAAGATCTATATGAAGATGCAGAATACCGCAAATGTGAAACTTCGTTTGAAATATAAGTCCTTAGATAACAGACAGATCACCTACGATATTCCTGCTAGTGAGTTTACTTATGACGGAACAGAATATCAGGCAAAATATCAAGGCCTGATCGCGGCTGAATTCCGTACACCGGTAGAGATCCAGATCCTGAGAGGAGAGACTCCTATCAGTGATAAGATCCAGTACAGTGTGGAAACCTATGCATATAACAGACTGAAGCCCGGAAGCACTTCCCAGCAGAGCCTGAAAGATCTGATGGCTGCCATCATGAAGTATTCCGATGCAGCGATCGCTTATGAAGCACATAAGTAAGAGGGAGCACGACAGAAATGAAACTGAAGGATAATTTTCTGATCCATCAGACAGGAGAACAGACACATTTGGTAGATGTCTCCGGCGCATTTAATGGATTGGTGACCGGCAATGCAACGACAGCTTTTATCTTGCAGCAATTGACCAAAGATACCACAGAGGCTGAGGTGTTAGCGGCATTAAAGCAGGAATACGACGGACCTGAAGAACTGATGGCCCGTGATGTTCACAAGATCGTAGAGAAGCTGCAGAGTATTGGAGCACTGGAATCATAGGGAACCTATTGACAAGCCGGATAAACAATACTATAATAACCACATTCATATGAACAATGCGATGAAGAGAAAGAGTACGATTCATCCACTTTTCACAGAGAGTTGCCGGCAGGTGAGAGGCGCGTAAAGTCGAATCCGAATACATCTTGGAGCAGCAAACCGAACGTTTGAAACCAGTAGGCTTTGACGGAAGACCCCGATATCGGTCGAAAGTATTGATTGATACTTGCTAAGCTGTGGAGTGTGAACTTCATGGGAACATTAGGTGGTAACGCGATTGACTCGCCCTTTTGATAAAGGGCGAGTTTTTTATTTGCTGCCACGAAGAAAGAAGGAGAAAAACATGGGAATTTATGAAGAATTGCAGGCAAGAGGATTGCTTGCACAGGTAACAAATGAAGAAGAGATCCGCAAGATGATCAACAGTGGACAGGCAACTTTTTACATCGGTTTTGACTGTACTGCAGACAGTTTGACAGCAGGTCACTTCATGGCACTGACTCTGATGAAGAGACTGCAGATGGCAGGCAACAAGCCTATCGCACTGATCGGTGGCGGTACTACCATGATCGGTGACCCCAGCGGACGTACCGATATGCGTAAGATGCTGACCAGAGAGGATATCGACCACAATGCTGAGTGCTTCAAGCGCCAGATGGAGCGTTTCATTGATTTCTCCGAAGGCAAGGCAATGATGGTAAACAATGCAGACTGGCTTCTGGATCTGAATTACATCGATCTGCTTCGTGAAGTTGGTCCTTGCTTCTCCGTTAACAATATGCTTCGTGCAGAGTGCTACAAGCAGCGTATGGAGAAGGGCCTTTCCTTCCTGGAGTTCAACTACATGATCATGCAGTCCTACGACTTCTACTACATGTTCCAGAAATTCGGCTGTAACATGGAGTTCGGCGGAGATGACCAGTGGAGCAACATGCTGGGCGGTACCGAACTGATCAGAAAGAAGCTGGGCAAGGATGCTCATGCTATGACCATCACTCTGTTGACCGACTCTCAGGGTAAGAAGATGGGTAAGACCGCAGGTAATGCTGTATGGCTTGATCCCAACAAGACCACTCCCTTCGAGTTCTACCAGTACTGGAGAAACGTTGGCGATGCTGATGTTATGAAGTGTCTGAGAATGCTGACCTTCCTTCCTCTGGAGCAGTTGGATGAGATGGCTAAATGGGAAGGTTCTGAACTGAACCGTGCAAAGGAGATCCTTGCATTCGAACTGACCGAGATGGTACATGGTACCGAGGAAGCAAACAAGGCACAGGAGAGTGCAAGAGCACTGTTCGCAGGCGGCGGAAATGCAGCAGATATGCCTTGTGCAGAATTGACTGCAGATGACTTTATGAATGGTACCATCGATATTTGCGGTGTACTTGTAAAGTCCGGCTTGACCGCTTCCAGAAACGAAGCAAGACGTGCCGTTGAGCAGGGTGGCGTTACCGTGGATAACGAGAAGGTCACCGATCTGAAGACTGTTTACACAGCAGAAGATTTCGCAGGCGAAGGCAAGATCGTAAAGCGCGGTAAGAAGAACTTCATGCGTGTAGTAGTAAAATAGTTTGAAATATGATAAAATGGCTGTGGACTCTGTGCAGGAGTCCCGGCCTTTTTGTTTTTGCGAAAATAACTGCACTGAGAGGTTATTACATGAGATTTATCGGGGCTTACCTGAAAAAGTATATAAAGATCATCGCAGTAGGTATGACGATCAAGATCAGCGGCAGTATGCTGGAACTTTTGATCCCTTATGTTCTGGAACATATCATCGATGATGTGGTGTTGGAGAAAAAGATCAGCAGTGTGGTACTCTGGGGCTTTCTTATGATCGGACTGGCTATTCTGGTCCGTGCAATGAACATCACAGCGAACCGTATGGCGGTGCGTGTGGCCAGCGAGAGCAACTTTGATATTCGAAGAGATCTGTTTCGTAAGTCAATCAATCTTTCCGGCAGCCAGGTGGATGAGATAGGACTTCCCTCACTGACTTCCAGAATGACTGCGGATTCCTATAATCTGCAGAATTTTATCCGTTCCGTGCAGACGCTTGGTATCCGTGCCCCCATATTACTGATGGGTGGTATTATCATTACTATGATCATGGATTGGAGACTGGCTCTGATCCTGCTATGTATGGCTCCGTTTATGATCCTGATCATGGTCTGCATTTCTCTTCGGGGTATTCCGTTTTATGAGAAGGTGCAGGCTGGTGTGGACGATATCGTTCGTATCATGCGTGAAAACATCACCGGTATCCGTGTGGTAAAGGCGCTGTCCAAGGAGACCTATGAGCGCAAGAGATATGATAATGCCAATGAAGAACTGGCGAAAAGAGATATCACCGCAGGCGTGATCATGTCACTTCCCGTTCCTTTGGTAACATTGCTTTTGAATATCGGCCTGACTCTTGTTGTTATCATTGGTGCAAAACTTGTAAATGCAGGCCTGACTAAGCCAGGAGTGATTTTGGCCTTCCTGACTTACTTTAATATGATGATGATGGGGGTTATGGGCCTTTCCCGTATGTTTACCATGATGAGTAAAGCGGATGCTTCCGCAGGACGAATCGAGGAAGTGGTAAAGATGCCCGTGGACCTGCTGCCGATAGCGGAAGCGGAGGCTGCCCATACAGACAGAGAAGGATTTATCGTTTTTGATCATGTGACGTTTAAATACGGCAGTGATGATCCTATGGCCGGCCATGAGAGACAGAACTGTCTGACGGATGTGGATTTTGTGATCAAAAAAGGCGGCAGTCTAGGAATCATCGGTGCCACCGGTTCCGGTAAGACTACCATAGCCAACCTTCTGATGCGATTTTATGATACCAATGAAGGTCATGTCTTTATCGATGGGAAAGATGTTCGCACCTATGATAAGGATCAGCTGCACCGTAAATTCGGTGTGGTATTTCAAAATGATGTGATCTTTGCGGATACCCTGAGGGAAAACATATCTTTTGGCCGTACCGTGGATGATGACAGGATATGGAGTGCTGCTGAAGATGCCAGAGCGAAAGAATTCCTGGAAGGCTACGAGGATGGACTTGGACATGAGGCAGTGATCCGAGGTGCCAACTTAAGCGGCGGACAGAAACAGAGAGTCCTGATCGCCAGAGCGCTGGCAGCTAAGCCGGAGATACTGATTTTGGACGATTCTTCCAGTGCGCTGGATTATAAGACAGATGCGGAACTTAGAAAAGCGATTCGCACCAATTATCCGGATACGACGACCATCGTGGTAGCACAGCGAATCAGTTCCATTATGAATCTGGATGAGATCATCGTTTTGGAGGAAGGCCGCGTCGTAGGACACGGTTCCCATGAGGAACTGATGGAAAATAACGAGATGTATCGAAAGATCTACAAGACCCAGATGGAAGTGTAAAGATAACATGAAATCTAAGCACGGCACCGATTCCACCGGAATCGGTACAAAAAATGGAAGTGTAATGTATGGCAAAAAATGACTCAACTAATAAACCGAAAGATACAAAAGGGACATTCTTACGAATGCTTGCCTACATGGGGCAGTATAAGTTTGTGATCCTTGGCGTTCTGATCCTTTGTTTTGCCAGCAATATGCTTGCTTTGTGGGGGCCGAATCTGGCCGGCAAAGCGATCAGTGAAGCTGCAGCAGGACAGGGAAAAGTCAACTTCAGCAGGGTATATTATTATGCTTCCCGCATGTTGTTGGTGTATCTTGGCTCGGCAATATTGACTGTCCTGATCAATGTTATCATGGTGACATTGAGTAAGTGGATCTCACGTAAGATGCGTCGGGATATATTCGAGAAACTGATGAAACTGCCGGTAGGATTCTTTGACAGAAACCAGGCCGGAGATATTATCAGCAGAGTATCTTATGACGTGGATGTGATCGGAACCTGTCTTGCCACAGATGTAGTACAAATACTGACCAGTGTGGTAACGGTTTTAGGTTCCCTGGTGATGATGGTGACCATTTCCCCGTTACTTTCCTTGACGGTGCTGATCACAGTGCCTATGGCGATCACTTATACTACCAGAATTCGTACATTCACGCAGCCGAGATTCAGCAAGCGTTCCAAGAATTACGGCAAGATGAACGGATTTGTGGAAGAGATGCTTTCCGGACAGAAGACGATACTGGCGTATGCATACGAGGATCAGGTGGAAGATAGATTCAAGGCTATCAATGATGAAGTGGCCTTTTCCTACTATGATGCGGAATACTATGGCTGCAGTATGGGACCTTCCGTCAATCTGATCAACAATCTGGGATTGTGTCTGGTGGCGATGTTTGGTTCTCTGCTGTATATGAAGGAGATGATCTCCCTGGGCCAGATCTCTTCCTTTGTATTGTATTCCAGAAAGTTTTCCGGGCCCATCAATGAGATCGCAAATATTGTAAATGAATTGTATTCCGCACTGTCAGCTGCAGAGAGAGTGTTCCATCTCCTGGATCAGGAGGAAGAGGTTGCGGATGCTGCGGATGTGCAGGAACTGACAGATGTCAAAGGTAAGGTAGAGTTTGAACATGTCTACTTCGGTTATGAGGAAGGAAAGACGATCATTCATGATCTGAACCTGACGGCAGACGCAGGTAAACTGATCGCTATCGTCGGACCTACCGGTGCCGGTAAGACCACCATTATCAACCTGCTGATGCGATTCTACGATGTCAACGAGGGCAAGATCTTAGTGGATGAGAAAGAGATCCGCTCCCTGACCCGAGAGAGCCTGAGAGGGGCCTATGCCATGGTTTTGCAGGATACCTGGGTATTCCGAGGTACGATCTTTGACAACATTGCTTACGGCAAGGAAAATGCTACCAGAGAAGAAGTGGAACGGGTTGCCAAGGCGGCCAGGATCCATAACTTTATCATGAGATTACCCCAGGGGTATGACACCGTGATCACAGAGGACGGAGGCAATATCTCCAAGGGCCAGAAGCAGCTGCTTACCATTGCAAGAGCTATGCTGTATGATGCGAAGATGTTGATATTGGATGAGGCTACCTCCAATGTAGATACAGGTACCGAGAGAGAGATCCAGAAGGCCATGCGTGAGTTGATGAAGGAGAAGACTTGCTTCGTCATTGCCCACAGATTGTCTACCATCAGAAATGCAGATCGTATTTTGGTACTGAATCATGGAGATGTTGTGGAACAGGGTGATCATGATTTCCTGATGGAAGAGCAGGGCTTTTATTACAAGTTGTACGCTTCACAGTTTGAATAAGTTTATAGAAGATGGAGAAAAAGATGAAAAATTGGAACAAACCGGTGCAGATCAAACATCTGACCATCAAAAATCCTCTGGCAGTGCCCCCTATGGTGTGCTTTTATTGGCCGGATGAGAACGGATATGTGACAGAGAAGAATATCAGACATTACAGAGAACTGGCAGAAGGTGGTTTCGGACTGGTGATCGTGGAAGCCACAGCCATTACGAAACGAGGCAAACTGCATGACTCCGAGTTGGGTATCTGGGAAGATGGACAGATCGAGGGGCTTCGTAAGATCACGGATGCCATCCATGAAAACGGCGCTAAGACCTTTATTCAATTGGTGCATGCAGGCGGCAACGGAGCAGATCCCGAAGCGGATGCACCTTCAGACAAGGTTTACAGAGGTCATAACAACGGTCATGAGATGAGTAAGCAGCGTATAGCGGAGACTATAGAGGATTTCGTGCAGGCTGCACTTCGTGCGAAGAAGGCGGGCTTTGACGGTGTAGAACTGCATGGTTGTCATGGGTATCTGATCTCTTGCTTCTGCAACAGCAGAACCAATTTCAGAACCGACGAATACGGAGAAAATAAGGCGCTTTTTGCCATAGAAGCATTGAAGGCAGTGAAGGCTGCCTGTGGGGATGACTTTGTGGTAGGTATCCGATTGGGTGCCTTCGAACCCTTGCTTGAAGATGGTTTGCGCCATGCAAAATTGATAGCACCTTTCGCGGATTTCCTGGATGTATCTTATGGCGGAGACTGCGACGGCTATGCGCCGGAAGATTTCCCCTGTTCTCAGGCGGTGTATGGTGCTATGCGTATCAAGCAGGAGCTTCCCGAGATGCCTGTATTTGGTGTGCATAACATCAACAGTGAGAAGGCAATTGAAGATGCATTGAGTACCGGTATCGATATGGTGGACATCGGGAAGGCTGCATTGGTGGATCCAGCCATCGCAGCGCACATCTTAAACGGGGAGAAATACGGTCAGTGCCTGCACTGCAACAACTATTGCCGTTGGAATCCCTGGGAAATGGCAGATGAGACAAAGATCTGTCCCGGTGCCGTGAAGTGGCAGAGAGAACAGTAAACGTACTAAATCCAGACCTCTCAGCATATCCTATAGAAGGATATGTTGGGAGGTTTTTCTATGGAGCAAAATGTCAGTACATACGACTTATATCATGATATACAGGAACGCACCGGGGGTGAGATCTACATCGGTGTGCTGGGACCGGTACGAACAGGTAAATCCACATTTATCAAGCGATTTATGGAAGAGATGGTCCTTCCCAATATGGAAGATGATCATGCAAAGACCAGAGCACAGGATGAGATGCCACAAAGCGCAGGAGGCAAGACCATCACTACCACAGAACCTAAATTTGTACCCAATGAGGCGGCGAAGATCACATTGAGCGGTGATGTCGCCGTGTCGGTCAGGCTCGTGGATTGCGTGGGATATATGGTGGAGGGCGCAGCGGGCCATCTGGAAGAAGAGACGGAGAGAATGGTGAAAACGCCTTGGTTTGAGGAAGAGATCCCCTTTACCAGGGCAGCGGAAGTGGGAACGGATAAGGTCATGAACGATCATTCTACCATCGGCATCGTAGTGACCTGTGACGGCTCTTTCGGGGAGATCCCCAGAGAGAATTTCCTGGAGGCGGAAGAACGTACTATCACAGCACTTAAGCGTTTGAAGAAACCTTTCCTGGTGCTTGTCAACAGTAAGAGACCTTACGGCGAAGAAGCCAGAGAGATCGCCGCACAGATCGGGGTAAAATATGATGTGACCACTATGGCTGTGAACTGCGAACAGTTAAAGAAAGAGGATATCCATCAGATACTGGAGAAGGTCTTATATGAGTTCCCCATCGCCTCTATCGAATTCTATATGCCCAGATGGGTCTGCGAACTGCCGAAGGATGATATATTGAAGAAAACATTGACTGAAGAAGTCGAGAAAATGATGCAAAGATATACCGTGATCAGGGATGTGAAGGAAAATCCCATTACCATCGATAGTGAATATGTGAGAAGCTGCCGCAATGACAGTTTGAAGTTGTCGGATGGCTGCGTCAGAGTGGATCTGGAGCCTGTGGAAAGCTATTATTACAGGATGCTTTCGGATACAGTGGGGGAAGAGATCGATGATGCATCTGTTCTGATCGAGAAACTGAGAGAACTCTCCGAAATGAAAACAGAGTACATGAAAGTAAGAGATGCGGTGAATCTGACCAGGATCAAGGGATATGGTGTGGTGACTCCGGATAAAGAAGAGATCACCTTAGAGAAGCCGGAACTGATCCGCCACGGCAATAAATTCGGAGTGAAGATCAAGGCGGTAAGCCCATCTATTCATATGATCAGGGCGAATATCGAGACAGAGATCGCTCCGATCGTTGGAACGCAGCAACAGGCTGAGGACCTGATCTCCTACATTGATCAAAGTGATGACAAAGAAGGTATGTGGAATACCAATATTTTCGGGAAAACGGTGGAACAGCTGGTAAATGACGGCATCATGGCCAAGATGGCTGTGGTGGGAGAGGAAAGCCAGTTAAAACTGCAGGATACCATGCAGAAGGTGGTAAATGATTCAAACGGCGGAATGGTCTGTATTATTTTATAAAAATACGGAGAAACAGAATGGAAACTGTTTCTCCGTTTTGATTAGCGCAAATATCCATAGTAAGGAAGTACCACACCAAATATCATCCATAAAAGTAGTCCTACGATGACGGTGATCAGCAGAACGGTTAAAACATTCAGCAACTTGTCGTTTCGGAACTTATTGCAGATAGAACTTTTCCAGGTCTTCTCAATACCATGAATGCTATAAAAGATCAGGGGTATCAGGGAAGGGAGCAGGTAGCGTCCCTGGGGCTGATAGTCAGTGGTGTAGGAGTAGACGATGCTTAACAGGATCGGAATCAGGATACAACCGATCAGATTGCAATAATAGAAGATGCGCAAAGGCTTTGAGCGGATCACATCTTCGCCTTCTCGCTGAACCAGTTTTTTGGTAGAGACTGTTGCACATAACAGCAGAGACAGCAACAGGAAGTACTTATAAAAACGATAGAGCCAGATCGGTGCCGGGATAGCCATATGACTGTACATGGCAATAAAACTTAAAATGGACAGGTTGATAAAGTCTGATTTGCCAAGCATATCCAAAGGACTATAGCCTAAATTCTGCCAGGTCTCTCGGGTCAGAGGGTGGTAAGCCGGTTCGGCGTACAGCATAGCGCATTCCTGTCGCACGCGAAGTCCCAGAAAATCACCGTCGTACAAAATAGCACTTCGAATGAACCACCAGGCGATGCCTGCAAGTACCAGACAGGAGATAAACAGTCCTTTCTTTAAGAAGGGCTTCCAGTCAAAACGCAGCTTCTTTTCCTTGCGCAGGAAGGATGCGGTAAACAGCAGGATGCAGGATAGAATATAGCCGTAGGCGTTATAGTAGGACAAGGCACACAGAATGATACCCACAGAGAGAAGAATATTAGTATTCCTTTCAAAACCATTCTGCAGCCCCGCAGTCAGGGCAAGCAGCATCACCGCGATAGAAAGCATACAGCAGGAGTCGGTATTGATATATGTGTGAATAAAGATGCTCTGGGGCAGGAAGGTGGTCATAAAGGCAAAGATCCATGCAAAACGATCATCCTTGAACCAAAGCTTGCTGAGTTTGACTATGACTATTGCAGTCAATAAACCAAACAGGCAATCAACCAGTCTACCGGTAAGCACCATAGCGGATTCGGAATCTGAGAACAGCCTTACCACTCGCATGGCATATCCTTGAGCCATGTAGGGCAGGATAGGCTGGAAGGCATAGGAGAAACCGTAGCCGTTGATGCGGATACTTTCCTCGTAACCGTTGGGCAGTGTGCCGTGTTCCGCAATGTACTGCGGTATCAGAAACCGGTTAAACTCATCCGGCGGATCTCCGAAAGGCTGGGTAAATACCAGGGTCAAAGCCACGATCAGATATAATGTGATGTAAAAACAGGTGATAAAAACAGATATGCTTTTGGGAAGTTTCATAGGCGTTTCCTCTGCACTTCTTAAGATGACATTCATTGTATCATATCGGGATAGATAAAACAAATGAATTGCAATTCTGTGGCTGGTTTTGTATAATCAAGAGAGGTATGTAATTTGACAGAAAGGCAAGGTGTTGTGATGAGTGCTGTATATGAAAAACTCGAGAATTGCTTAAAATGTGTGAGAGAGAAAACTTCCTTTTCCCCCAAGGTAGCTATCGTACTTGGTTCCGGATTGGGAGATTTTGCAGATAATATCGATATTGTATGTGAGGTGAGCTACTCAGATATTCAGGGCTTCCCTGTGTCCACCGTTCCGGGACATGCAGGAAAATATATCTTCGGTTACCTGGATGAGGTCCCCGTGGTATGCATGAAGGGAAGAGTACACTTCTATGAAGGATATGATGTGAAGGATGTAGTATTGCCCATCCGCCTGATGAAGATGATGGGAGCACAGATCCTGGTGCTTACCAATGCTGCAGGCGGTGTGAATGCGAACTTCAAAGCAGGAGATCTGATGCTGATCAAGGATCATATCTCTCTGTTTGTTCCCAATCCTCTGGCCGGGGAAAATGTGGACGAACTGGGCGTGCGTTTCCCTGATATGAGCACCATCTACAACAAGGAACTGCAGAATATGATCAAGAAGACCGGTTACGAGCAGGGCGTATGCCTTCAGGAGGGCGTATATACTCAGGTCTCCGGACCTTCCTTTGAATCTCCTGCAGAGATCAGAATGCTTCGTACCCTGGGTACAGATGCCGTAGGTATGAGCACTGTGATCGAGGCGATCGCAGCAAACCATGCCGGCATGAAGGTCTGTGGTGTATCCTGCATCTGCAATCTTGCGGCAGGTATGACCATCAATCCTTTGAGCCACGAGGAAGTACAGGAAGCAGCCAACAAGGCTTCCGTAGATTTCCGCAAATTGTTGATGGCAAGTGTAAAGAATATGAAGGACTTTTTAGAGTAAAGGAAATCGTATGACGAAAGAACTGATCGCCATGGCTCTGGAAGCCAGAAAGAATGCCTATGTGCCCTATTCACATTATGCGGTAGGGGCAGCGGTGCTTACGGAAAATGGGTCTTTTTTCAAAGGCTGTAATATCGAAAATGCTTCCTACGGAGCAACCAATTGCGCGGAGAGAACTGCTATCTTCAAGGCAGTCAGTGAAGGACACCGTCGCATCACAGCAATCGCTGTAGCCGGCGGAATGGCCGGAGAGGAACCGGTGGATTATGCGTATCCCTGCGGGATCTGCCGCCAGGTCATCAAGGAATTCGGCGGAGATGATTGCAAGGTGATCGTTGTGAAAAATGAAACGGATTATCAGGAATATACATTGGCAGAACTTCTGCCTCATGGATTCGGAGGGGAATCGATCAGATGAATATCAGATTATATAATGCCAGAATTTTGACCATGGAGAAGAACAGACCGATCTTCGAAGGCGAGATCTGGGTCAAAAATGAAAAGATCGCATATATTGCGGATACTGCGGAATTGAGCAGTGAATGGACCAAGGAGATGCCCAGGATCACGTGGGATTTTGAGATCGACTGTAAGGGCAATCTCCTGATGCCCGGCTTTAAGGATGCTCATACCCATTCCGCCATGACATTCCTCAGATCCCTAGCAGACGATATGCCTTTGCAGCAGTGGCTTGAGGAAAAGGTTTTCCCTGCTGAGGAGAAGCTTACCTACGATGATGTGTATCAGCTGACGAAGTTAGCGATCTTAGAGTATCTTTCTTCCGGTATCACCGCCATCTTTGACATGTACAAGATTCCCGATGCTACCGCTGAGGCTTGTATGGACATGGGTATGCGCTGCGTACTGGTAAGCGGTCTGAATAAGAATACATCCTCTCTGGAACAGACAGAGCAGGAGTTCCTGAAATGGAATAAAAAGCATCCCCTGATCAGCTATCAGTTGGGATTCCATGCGGAGTATACCTGTACGGAGGAGCAGATCTATCGTCTGTCTCAGCTGGCTCACAGATATAAGGCTCCCGTATATATGCATCTGGCAGAGACCGCCAAAGAGGTGGAAGAATGCAAGATGAGACATGGTGTTACCCCTGCGGTATACCTGGACAATATGGGTATTTTCGATTTCGGCGGTGGTGCATTCCACTGCGTTCACATGACCCAGTATGATATGGATGTATTCACCAGAAATCGTGTCCATGTGATCACCAACCCGGCTTCCAATATGAAACTGGCCAGCGGTATCGCTCCTGTGGCAGCGTTTGACAAGCAGAAGATCTCTGTAGCCATCGGAACAGACGGCGCAGCAAGCAACAATAGTCTGGATATGTTCAAGGAAATGTATCTCACAGCCACACTCAGCAAGATCCGTGAGAAAGATGCAGCCAGCCTGGATGCTATGAGAGTACTTCGTATGGCTACCGTTCACGGTGCCAAGGCAATGCGTCTGAATAAGGCGGATGTTCTGGCAAAGGGAAAACTTGCGGATATTATTATGATCGATCTGCACAAGCCCAATATGCAGCCTTTGCACAATATCGAGAAGAGTCTGGTCTACAGCGGCAGCAAGGATAACGTGTTGATGACCATGATCGGCGGCAAGATCCTTTACCGCAACGGTGAGTACAACGTAGGCGAGAGCATTGAAAGTACCTATGCAAAGTGTGAAGCCATCGTAAAGCGCATCATGGGTGAGGAGTGATAAATGGAGTTTCTTTTCGTCACCATAGCGCTGTTGATCTTCATGGCGTTTGTTTTTGCACTGGAGTTTTTCAGGGCAAAAAAGAAAAAAGCAGAATTTAGAGAGAAGATCAGAACCGGATATCTGCAACTGAATGAGAAGAAATATGCACCGGAAAGATATGTGAGGATACGCAGTTACTATCTGAAGCATCGAGATGACAGGTGTATCGATGATATAACCTGGAACGATCTGGATATGGATGATGTGTTCAAGAGAATGAATTACACCTTATCCGCAACGGGAGAAGAGTATCTGTATCATAAACTCCATGCGCTGTCTCAGAACAGAGAAGAACTGGATCATTATGAGGAAATGATCCAATATCTGGAGGAGCATACCGAACTCAGAACGGAACTTCAGTTTATCTTCAGCAAACTGGGATATACCGGTAAGTTTTCTCTGTATGACTATATCGATAATCTGGATTATCTGGGAGAGATGTCCAACAAAAAGCATGTGATCCCCAATCTGTTGTTCCTGCCTTTGATCGCATTCGGATTTGTAAACTTTCCGCTTGCAGTATGTGCTATCATCGTGCTGATGGTCTATCAGATCGTCAATTATTACAGATATAAAGCGGATGTAGATCCTTATATCACCAGCTTTGCTTATATCATCAGACTGCTGGAAGTCTGTGATGAACTGGAGAAGGTTTCCTATGCACCTGCAGCGGAAGAGATGAAGCGGATCAAGCAGTATCAGAAGGATCTGAATCCTATGAGAAGAAATTCCTTCTGGCTTTTGTTCTGTTATGGTGCGACGACCACAGAGATCTTCACCATGCTGCTTGATTATATCAGAATGGTATTTCATATCGATCTGATCAAGTTCAATTCCATGCTTCGGGTGGTGAGAGGCCATATTGAAGAGATCGACGGACTGATCACGGAAGTCGGTTATCTGGAAAGCGTGGTATGTACCTGGATCTACAGAAAGTCTCTGGATGCCTATTGTATGCCGGAATTCGTAGAAGAAGACCGTATTTCCATGACAGAGGCATATCATCCCCTGTTGACCGATCCGGTTAAGAACTCCATCGATGCAAACCGTGGAGTATTGCTGACCGGTTCCAATGCTTCCGGTAAATCTACCTTCCTGAAGACCGTCGCCATCAATGCGATCTTAGCTCAGAGTATTCATACCTGTGCTGCGGATTCCTATCGGGGTGGATTCTTCAGAGTATTCTCATCTATGGCGCTTAGAGATGATCTCAGCGGCGGAGACAGTTATTATATTGTAGAGATCAAGGCACTGAAGCGTATTCTGGAAGCGGCCGAGGAGGATAAGGGCACAGTCCTTTGCTTCGTGGATGAGGTGCTTCGCGGAACCAATACCGTGGAACGAGTGGCTGCCAGCTCTCAGATCCTGGAATCCCTGGGAGACAATGTGCTTTGCTTCGCTGCGACCCATGATATCGAGCTGACATCCCTTCTGGAGAGTAGTTATGACAACTATCACTTTGAGGAGGAAGTTGCAGACGGAGACGTTAGATTCAATTATCGTCTGCAGACGGGAAAAGCGACCACACGAAATGCCATCAGGCTTCTGGAACTGATGGGATACCCCGGCGAGATCATCGAGAAAGCTGCAAAGCGTGCGGAAAACTTTGTGAATACCGGCGTATGGCAGTAACGGACTTGATTCGTAAAGGCTTGTTTGTTATACTGATTTTATTCTATAAATGAGAGGTTCATTATGAGTAACTTAATTGCTTTCGGAAGAATGTTTTTGTCTTATGCGGTGCTGGTCATTCTGATCGCAGCGGTAATGGCAGTAGCTATTTTCCTGGGAATCACCATTGCCAAGAAGAAAAATGCCAAGGCTGAAGCTGAGGCTGCAAAACCTGCAGAGGATGCTGCAGAGGAAGCATAATGGCGAAGTCAGCAGGCCAGAAACTGAAATTATTATATATTATCAGATATCTGTCGGAGAATACGGATGAGAACCATCCCGCAAGCACCCAGACCCTGATCTCTTATCTGAAGAGCAACGATATCCATTCGGAGAGAAAAAGTATCTATGACGATATTCAGAAGTTGATCGAGTTCGGTTACGATATCGTACAGGTACAGAGCAGACTGGGCGGCGGCTATTATCTGGCAGGCAGAGAGTTTGAACTGGCAGAGTTGAAACTCCTGGTAGATGCGGTACAGAGTTCCAGATTTATCACCACCAGAAAATCCAGAGAACTGATCAAGAAGCTGGAAACACTGGCAGGTAAGCATGATGCAGGCAAATTACAGCGTCAGGTCTATGTATCCGGCAGGATCAAGACGGAGAATGAAAGTATCTATTATAATATCGATACCATTCATCGTGCGATCCAGGAGAATAAGCAGATCACCTTCCGCTATATGGACTGGAACCTGAAGAAGGAACTGGTAGCCAGAAGCGTGGAGAACAGACAGGTAAGTCCCTGGGCACTGATCTGGAAGGAAGAGAATTATTACCTTGCAGCATATGATGCAGGGGATGCCATAATCAAGCATTACCGTGTGGATAAGATGGGTAAGGTAGCCCTGACGGAAGACAGCCGCCTGGGTGCTGAGGTATTCGAAAGGATCGATCCCGCGCAATATACCAACAGGACCTTCGGTATGTTCGCAGGTAAAGAAGAGACCGTGACTCTCCAATTTCCTGCAAAACTTGTGGGTGTTATCATTGACCGATTCGGACGAGATGCACAGGTGAGAAGCGTGGACGATCAGATCTGCAGAGTGAGAGCAAACGTGGCAGTCAGCGGCCAGTTTTTCGGATGGCTGGCAGGTATGGGAAAGGATGTCAGGATCGTTTCTCCGGAAAATGTGGTAAAAGAGTACAGGCAATGGCTTGTCAATATATTGAGCGAAATTGACCCCTAAAATTATGTATGAATTTTAGGGGCTTTTTTTGTTAACTTTTTCCCCTTTACTTGAGGGGTAAGTTCTAATATACTTGTGTATGATTGGTACTATATATGGGCATATATTGATACACACCCCTATATTTAGTGTTTAAACACAAGATATAGGAATTGCGGGAAATACGCCTGTATATGTTAGTTTTATTAGATTCAGTGCTGTAAATAGAAGGGGAAAAAGTAGTTATGAGTAGTAATTTTGATCAGGCATTATCTGAGAGCGCAAGTTCCTACGGGGAAGAGTACAAGCCTAAAAAAGAAGTATTTGTCATCAAAAAGGACGGCAGTAAGGAAGCCTTCAATGTACAGAAGGTCATCAATGCTGTAGGAAAGAGTGCATACAGAGCGCTGACCAAATTTACCGAGGAGGACGAGCGCAATATCTGCAAATATGTAGTGGCTAAGGTAGACGAACTGGATACAGACGCTATTCCTATCCCTATCATGCATAATATCGTTGAGAGCGCTTTGGAGCAGGTAAAGCCTCTGGTTGCTAAGAGCTACAGAGATTACCGTAACTATAAGCAGGACTTTGTCCGCATGCTGGACGATGTATATAAGAAGAGCCAGTCCATCATGTATATCGGTGACAAGGAGAATGCAAATACCGACTCCGCACTGGTAGCTACCAAGAGAAGTTTGATCTTCAACCAGCTGAACAAGGAACTGTATCAGAAGTTCTTCATGACCACCGAGGAGATCCAGGCTTGCCGTGACGGATATATCTATGTTCATGATATGTCTGCAAGACGTGATACCATGAACTGCTGTCTGTTCGATGTTCAGAACGTTCTTTCCGGCGGTTTTGAGATGGGTAATGTATGGTATAACGAGCCCAAGTCTCTGGATGTTGCATTTGACGTTATCGGTGACATCGTTCTTTCCGCTGCAAGCCAGCAGTATGGTGGATTCACCGTTCCCAGCGTAGACCTGATCCTGGAGCCTTATGCTGAGAAGTCCTACCAGAAATACATTGAGAAGTATACCCGTCTGGGCATTGATGCCGTATCTGCAGAGGCAGAGGCATACGCAGACGTTGTAAGAGAGTTTGAACAGGGCTTTCAGGGATGGGAGTACAAGTTCAATACCGTAGGAAGCAGCCGTGGCGACTATCCTTTCATTACTGTGACCGCAGGTACCGGTACCGGCAGATTTGCGAAGCTGGCAACCATCACCATGCTGAATGTCCGCAGAAGAGGACAGGGTAAGAAAGAATGCAAGAAGCCCGTTCTGTTCCCTAAAATCGTATTCCTTTATGATGAGAACCTTCACGGACCCGGAAAGCCCCTGGAGGATGTATTTGAAGCAGGTGTTAAATGTTCCGCTAAGACTATGTATCCCGACTGGCTTAGCCTTACCGGTAAGGGCTATGTGGCAAGCATGTACAAGCAGTACGGCAAGATCGTGTCTCCTATGGGCTGTCGTGCGTTCCTTTCTCCCTGGTACGAGAGAGGCGGAATGCATCCCGCAGACGACAAGGATGTACCTGTATTCGTTGGACGTTTCAACATCGGCGCTGTCAGCCTTCACCTTCCCATGATCCTTGCAAAGGCAAGAAAGGAAGGCAAGGATTTCTATGAAGTACTGGATAAATATCTTGACCTGATCCGTCAGCTCCATATTCGTACTTACGCATATCTCGGCGAGATGCGTGCAAGCACCAACCCTCTGGCTTACTGTGAGGGCGGTTTCCTGGGCGGTCATCTGAAGCTTACAGACAAGATCAAACCTCTCCTGAAGTCTGCAACCGCAAGCTTTGGTATTACCGCACTGAACGAATTACAGGAACTGTACAACGGAAAGAGCCTGGTAGAAGATGGCAAATTCGCTGTAGAAGTTCTGGAATATATCAATGAGCAGGTGGCAAGATTCAAGGAGGAGGACGGTAATCTCTATGCGATCTACGGTACTCCCGCAGAGAATCTGTGCGGTCTTCAGGTAAAGCAGTTCCGTGAGATCTACGGTATCGTTGAGGGCGTATCCGACAGAGAGCAACAGTTTCCACTGCCACGTTTCCGAGGACATTACCCCTATCCAGAAGCAGGATCTGGAGGAGAGATTCTGGAATCTTTCCAACGGCGGCAAGATCCAGTATGTAAAATATCCCATCGATTACAACATGGAAGCTATCAAGACTCTGATCCATCGTGCTATGGAGATGGGCTTCTATGAGGGCGTAAATCTTTCCCTTGCTTATTGTGATGACTGCGGCCATCAGGAGTTGGAGATGGATGTCTGCCCTAAGTGCGGAAGCCGCAACCTGACCAAGATCGATCGAATGAACGGATATCTGTCATACTCCAGAGTCCATGGAGATACCAGATTGAATGATGCCAAGATGGCAGAGATCGCTGAAAGGAAGTCAATGTAATGAGATACCACAATATTACAAAAGACGATATGCTAAACGGCGATGGTTTGCGTGTAGTCCTCTGGGTCGCAGGTTGTAATCATTGCTGTAAGAATTGTCAGAATCCGATCACATGGGATCCCGATGGTGGTCTGCCTTTCGATGAAGCAGCCAAGAAGGAGATCTTTGATCAGTTAGATAAAAGTTATATTTCCGGTATTACATTCTCCGGCGGAGATCCCTTGCATCCCGCCAATCGTCTCGGTGTACGTGAGTTGATCGCCGAGATCAGAGAGAAGTATCCCAAGAAGACCATCTGGCTCTACACCGGTGATGTCTGGGAAAATATTATGTATTATCCTGTGATGAAGAGCATCGATGTAGTCGTAGACGGCGAGTTCGTAGAAGATCTGAAGGATGTGAAACTGCTCTGGAAGGGAAGTAAGAACCAGCGTGTCATTGATGTACAGAAGTCTCTGGCACAGCCGGATCCGTTGATCCCTGTTCTGCATTGCGCAGATTATGCGGATGCTTACAAGATCAGTGAGAAGCCTTCCAATATCTGCGGATGTTGCGACTAATTTGCGGAGGATACGATGAAAAGAGTAGCACAGTTTATGAAGGTCAGCTTTGAGAACTTCAAAGCGGCCGTTAAGGATGATTTCCCTCAGTATTCCGAGGAAGAGATCTTGAACATGTATGACGCACTGAAGCTTCCCAAGAGAGCCACAAAGGGTTCAGCAGGATATGATTTTTGTGCTCCTTTCGGTTTTAAACTGGAACCGAATCAGACCATCAAGATCCCTACCGGAATCCGTTGCAGAATGGATGAGGACTGGGTTCTGAAGATCTACCCCAGAAGTGGATTGGGATTCAAATTCAGACTGCAGATGAATAATACGGTCGGAATTATCGACAGCGACTATTTTAACTCAGATAATGAAGGACATATTTTCATCAAGATGACAAATTGTTCCAATGAAGGAAAGACAGTTGAGGTGGCTGCAGGAACAGGATTTGCGCAGGGAATTTTCTTAGAGTATGGTATCACCGTAGATGATGACGCAGACGGTGTCAGAAACGGTGGATTCGGAAGTACTACAAAATAGTGATCAAGCTCCCCTTTGGCAATTCCTGAAGGGGAGCTTCTTACTGTGCAAAAACCATAGTTTTGTAAGTTGATATCTTAATACATATGTGATAAGATGTAGTTATTAAAACTACATAGGAATTATGTAGAAAGTTTCAAAAAGGATGGTGTAGATTATGTTTAAGATCGTGACCGATAATACAGCTGATCTGCCGAAGGAGTATCTGGAAGCAAATCACATTGATGTGGTTTCATTGTCTTATATCGTGGATGGTGTGACTTACGGCAAAGAGAAGGAACTCAGCGTAGAAGAGTTCTACAAGGGAATGAGAGAGGAAGGCAAAATGCCCACCACATCTCAGGTCAATCCCGAGGAGGCGAAGGAGTTCCTGACCGAAGTGATGATAGAGAGCAAGGAGATCCTTTATCTTGCCTTTTCCTCCGGACTGAGCGGTACCTATTCTTCTGTCAATATTGCGGCAGAAGAACTGCGTGAAGAGAATCCGGATCTGAAATTGATCATTATTGATACCTTGAGTGCATCTATGGGAGAAGGCCTGGTGGTTCATAAGGCGATCAAACTCCGCGACGAGGGAAAGAGCCTGGAAGAGACAGCAGAGTGGATCGAGAACCACAAACTGAACTGTGTACATGTCTTTACAGTAGACGATCTGTTCCATCTTCACAGAGGCGGACGTGTCAGCAAGGCTGCTGCGGTGCTTGGAACACTGGTTGCGGTGAAACCCAAGCTGCATGTAGATGATGAAGGTCATCTGATCCTTATTGATAAGGTGCGCGGTCGTAAGAAGGCATTGAAGGCACTGGTAGATTACATGGAGGAGAAGATGGGCTCCTACACTGAGGAGAATCGATCCGACATGATCATGATCAGCCACGGCGATTCCCTGGAGGATGCGGAATATGTCAGAGATCAGATCAAGGAAAGACTGGGAATTGAGAATTGCATGATCAACTCTATCGGACCTACCATCGGTACCCATGCAGGTCCCGGAACCATTGCTTTGTTCTTTATGGGTGAATCCAGATAAGATACACAATAAGGCGCTTTCTTTACGGAAGCGCCTTTTGAACAGATAAAACATTTCGAGGGATTATTACATGAAAGATCTATTGGCGCTGTATGCCGCCTTTTTCAGAATAGGCGGGCTTACCTTCGGAGGCGGTTTGACCATGCTCCCGATGCTGAAATATGAATTGGTGGAAAAGAAACACTGGGTGGAAGAGGCAGACCTTCTGGATTACTATGCGGTGGGACAATGTACCCCCGGTATCATTGCTGTGAATGTAGCCACATTTGTGGGCTATAAGAAAAAGGGGATTCCCGGCGCTATCTTTTCCACGTTGGGCATGATCAGCCCTTCTTTGATCATCGTATCCATTCTTGCACTGTTCCTGGAGCAGTTCATGAGCAATCAGGTCATTGCTCATGCGGTAGCGGGAATCAAGGTAGTGGTATGTGCCCTGATGTTGAATACCGTAGTGACCATGGCAAAGAAGACGGTCAAAAATGTGACAGCTGCCATCGTCTGCGTGATCTCTTTTCTCCTTGCTATGTTTTCTCCGATTCCCACAGTACTTTTGGTGGTTTGTGCCGGCGTATTCGGAATCGTATTATATAAAATGGGGAGGTTCAAAGAATGAGAGTATTTTTAGATCTGTTCATTGAATTCTTCCAGATCGGATTGTTTGCCATCGGCGGAGGCCCGGCAACCATTCCTTTCCTGATGGATCTGCCCAACAGACATGACTGGTATGAAGTGCCCGATGTGGCGAATATGCTGGCAGTCAGCGAAAGTACACCGGGTCCTATCGGTATCAATATGGCTACCTATGCAGGCTATAATGCGGCAGGCTTTCTTGGCGGAATCGCAGCAACGCTGTCCCTGGTGCTTCCCAGCCTGATCGTTATTATTCTGATCGCGAAGCTTCTGGATAATTTCAGTAAAAATATGTATGTGAAGTCCAGTTTTGGCATGATCAGACCGGCAGTTACAGGCTTGATCGCAACAGCGGTGTACGGCATCTTCAGAGCAGCTTTATTTACCGATGCCTCGGGTAACTTCAGATTTCCTGTGGTCCTGTTCCTGGTCTGCCTGGGATATTTTGCTTTGATGAGTCTAAAGAAACTGAAGAAACTGCATCCGGCCTTCTGGATCCTCTGCGGTGCTGTTATGGGTATCGTATTTAAGCTTTAGTATATTGGGAGTAATGTTTTTATGAACAAAAGAATCTTGATCACAAATGATGACGGCATCGATGCGAGCGGCATCATACGCCTGGCAAAGGCGGCCACCAAATACGGAGAAGTGTGGGTGGTGGCACCGGAGTCTCAGAGAAGTGCCGCAAGTCACAGCATTACCTTGAGAACCTACATCGATGTAACGGAACATAATTTTCCTGTGCCCGGGGTAAAAGCCTTTGCGATCACAGGAACCCCTGCAGACTGTATCAGATTGGGAGTATTGCATATTTTGCCTAAGAAGCCGGACATTGTGCTTTCCGGTATCAATTTCGGATACAACGCAGGTACGGATGTACAGTATTCCGCCACGGTAGGCGCAGCCATGGAAGCAGTCTTCCAGGGTGTGGCGGCAGTGGCTCTGTCGGAAGGAACTGACGAAGGTTATCAGGTCACGGATGCTTATCTGGAGCAGATAATGGATGAAGTGATGGAGACGAAGTATACGCCCGGAAAGATCGTGAATGTGAATTTCCCCACTTGTAAGGTGGAGGAGGTAAAGGGTATCCTTCGCGACAGGATCAATTCACAAGGCTGCATCTACAGAGATCGTTATGATTGTACGGAACTGGGCGATGGGACCAGACGTTATCAGGTCAGAGGCCAGTACAACGAAGACGTAGAAGACGGTTCGGATCTGAGAGCACTTTTTGATCATTATATCTCCATCGGTACCGTTACAAATCTGCACTAAGCAATATCTTTTTCAAGCGGTCAGGGACAATTCGTTCCTTGACCGCTTTTCTTACTTATGCTATGATGAAGCCAATTGAATACTCGATAAGAGAAGATACGGTTTGAAAAGTTGTGAACTGAGTAGATAAAAGGGAATCCGGTTCGAATCCGGAACAACCGCCATTACTGTATTTGACGAATCGAAGAATACCATATGCCATTGAAGTTGCTTGTAGAAATGCGGGAACTTTGAGAAGGCGTATTCTTTGCGTGAAATTTCACTGATCATAAGTCAGGATACCTGCCGTATCATCTGTAAGGTTAACCATGATTGGGCGTGAAGAGTGCAACCGATCTATCTGTTTTGCAGACAGTTTCGGCCTGCACTTGTTTTAGTGCCGCGACAGTACTGTTTCTTTTTCGTATGCTCTTTTGGATAGATCAGTTGTACTCTTTCTCCTTGCTTTGTGGGAGAAAGAGTATTTTTTTGCCAAAAATAAGAAAAGGAGGGATGGAATGAACGGCGAAGAGAAGATTGCTTGGGCGACGGAGCAATTGCAGGCAAAATACAGAGAACTTGGACGACTGCCGAAAAAAGATGATTTCGACGATGTCACAAGATCTCGTATCAAAGCTTTTCTGGGCCCTTGGCCGCGAGCTTTGGAAAAAGCAGGCTTAAAAGAGATCCACAAGCCTGATTCCGTACCGACTTTTACGAAGAGTAAGGTCCGTACCGAGTAACAAGAAAAAGAGAGGAACGAACATGAAATTCAGAAAAACAAGATTTTTGGCGTTGCTCCTGTCAATGATGATGCTCTTTACTTCTATCCCTGCCGTAGCGCAGGGGGCATCCGATGCATTCAGAGTTATTGTGTCTTTCGAAGGACTGACACTGGGACAGGGATTGTATTTTGAGCCTAAGGCATACAGTTTACAGGAGATCAATGATCTGATCGCGCAGGAGGGATATGGTCCCTATGCACAGGAGGAATTGACAGCAGGTATGGCTACCCTTGCATTCCTGATCGATCACAATGTAGATTACAATATGTCCGGTAGTTGGGACAGCGATGCTTATCTTTCCGCTATCAAAGGTATCGATAAGGGAACCATCGATATTCCTGAGATCATCGGAGAGAACGGTGGACCTTCCAATGATGATAATGATGGTAACGATGATGATTATCTGGGAGAGTTTGACTATAGTATGATGTCCGGATGGATGATCACAGTCAATGATCTTATGACCCCTGTAGGCTGCAGCCAGTTTGGCCTTGAAGATTATATCGGTACCGATGGTTATGGAGCCTATGACAATACTTATGTGATCAGATGGCAGTATACTCTATACGGCTATGGTGCAGATCTGGGTTATGATCTGGGCTGGGGCATGCCTCCTTATTTCGAGGCTGCAGAGAAGTCTCAGCTCTATATTGATTATGTGGAGTGCACCGATGCGCAGAAGAAGGCTGCCGTTATGAAGACCATGGAGAAACTGACAGCCACCGAAGAAGAATTTGCTGCTGCCAGCAAGACACTGAAGGGCAGCGAAGCACCTAAGCAGAATGTTGATTACGAGACTGCTATGAACGAGACTATGGCACAGCTAAAGGTAAATGTTCCCGCCCCTGCTTTCGGAACCAATGCAGGTGAATGGACTGTGCTTACCCTGGCAAGAGGCGGATATCTTCCTTTGGATGATCCTTATTTTGAAGGATATTATCAGAGAGTCGTACAGACCGTGAAGGATACAACTGCTACCGTTAATCTTGGAAACAAGCTCCATAAGTCCAAATCTACCGAGAACTCCAGATTGATCCTGGCCCTTTCCGCTATCGGTAAGGATGCCAGAGATGTAGACGGAATTGATCTGGTAGAGCCTTTGGAGGACCTTACCTGGGTCAAGAAACAGGGCATCAACGGACCTATCTTTACGCTGCTTGCATTGGACAGCAGAAATTATGAGACAGAAGATCCTACCGTAAGACAGCAGTGTATCGATTATATTCTGGGTAAGCAGCTGGCCGGAGGCGGTTGGGCACTCAGCGGAGCTAACGCAGATCCCGATATCACTTCCATGGCTCTGCAGGCACTTGCTAAATACAGTACCGATGAAGCGGTCTGCGAGGCGGCAATCGCTGCTTTTGAGGCACTTTCCGCGATGCAGAAAGACGACGGCGGTTTTGCTTCCTGGGGTTCTGTAAACTCTGAAAGTATCTCACAGGTGATCGTAGCCTGCACATCATGGTATATCGATCCCGGCCTGGATTCCGAGTTCGTGAAGGATCGTTCCGCAGTGGATGCGCTTCTCGACTTCTATGTAGAGGACAGCAAGGGATTTGCGCATGTATTGGAAAGCGGCGCCGGCTATACAGGCGGTGTTGTAAATGGTATGGCTACCGCTCAGGCTCGTTATGCTCTGGTAGCATATAACAGAATGTTGAACGGTCAGACCGCCCCGTATGA
>JAKSRX010000110.1 GCA_024403365.1 Acetatifactor sp.
TTACAAAGTGAGCCTGCCAAGCAACCTCAACGATGAAACGAACTGCCATACGGGTGTCAGCGTTAGCGCCGCAGAATGCATCTACAACGAACAGTCTCTTGCCGGAAAGCTCCTTCTTTGCAAGATCCTTAACGGAAGCCCAAACTTCCTCGCTCATAGGATGGTTGTCATTCTTGTAAGCATCGCTTGTCCACCAAACGGTATCCTTAGAGTTAGCATCCATAACGATGTACTTATCTTTAGGAGAACGTCCTGTGAACTCACCGGTCATAACGTTTACGGTGTCCAGCTCAGTATTCTGACCTACTTCGTAACCTACAAGACCAGCCTTAGTCTCTTCCTCGAACAACTGCTCGTAAGAAGGATTGTACACGATTTCAGTGGTACCGATGATACCATACTGTGTCAAATCAATCTTTGCCATTTTTATTACCTCTTTTCTTTGATGTAAATTCAAATTTTACTCAGCGTCATAATATCACAAAACTTTACCCAAGTAAAGTCTGTAATTATAAAAATAAAGTAAAAATTACATGCCCAGGAACTGCTTTACGGTTGCCTGCATCTTGTCCACATCACACTGTACATCATGTACTACTGCTGCGGAACGAATGTCTTCGATGGCCTGAGGAACCTTTACATTTGCGATCTTGGAAAGCTCGTCAACAAGTTCGAAATCTCCCATAGCATCATACTTCTCATCGATAGCATTCATAACGCTTCTGGTGAACTTGAAAGGGCTTGCTGTGGATGCGATCACAGTCTTGGTGGTATCTCCGCTCTCTGCAACATACTTCTGATATACGGCACTTGCTACGGAGGTGTGAGTATCCAGCACATAACCACAGGACTCATAGAGACGCTTGATCTCTGCCGCGGTCTCTGCTTCACTTGCGTAATTTCCGTAGAAATCAGCCAGCTCAGCCTTCATCTCAGCAGTGATCTCATACTTACCTTCTGCGCTCAGGCTGGTCATCAGAGCCTTATTGGCATCTGCATTGTTGCCTGCGATACGATAGATCAGACGCTCCAGGTTGCTGGAGATCAGAATATCCATGGAAGGAGAAGTGGTGAGCATGAACTCTCTGTTTCTGTCATAGGTACCTGTAGTGAAGAAATCGTACAGAACCTTATTATCATTGGATGCACAGATCAGCTTGTTGATGGGAAGTCCCATATTCTTTGCATAGAAAGCAGCAAGGATATTACCGAAGTTACCGGTGGGAACAACAACGTTGATCTTCTCTCCCTCTGCGATCTTGCCTTCCTTCAGCAGGGTTGCATAAGAATATACATAATAGCAGATCTGGGGAACCAGACGGCCGATGTTGATGGAGTTTGCGGAGGAGAACTGGAATCCCTTCTCATCCATCTCAGCTGCCAGAGCCTTGTCGCCAAAGATCTTCTTAACACCGGTCTGAGCATCATCGAAGTTACCGTGAATACCAACTACCAGAGTGTTAGCACCCTTCTGGGTAACCATCTGCTTCTCCTGAATGGGGCTTACACCGTTCTTAGGATAGAATACTATGATTCTTGTGCCTTCTACATCTGCGAAACCTGCCAGAGCAGCCTTACCGGTATCACCGGAGGTTGCGGTCAGAATAACGATCTCGTTCTTGATGTTATTCTTTCTTGCGGAGGTGATCATCAGATGAGGCAGAATGGAAAGTGCCATATCCTTGAAAGCGATGGTGGAACCATGGAACAGTTCCAGATAATATGCGCCTTCTGCTTCTACCAGGGGAGCAATAACTTCGGTATCAAACTTCTTGTCATATGCTCTCTCGATACAGGTCTTCAATTCTTCCTCGGTGAAATCAGTCAGGTACAGCTTCATTACTTCATAAGCTACCTGCTGATAATTCATCTCGGACAACTCTTTCAGAGTCTTATCCAGCGCAGGAATATGATCAGGCACGAAAAGACCGCCGTCATCGGAAAGTCCTTTCAAAATTGCCTGAGATGCCTTTACGGCACTTCCGTTGCTTCGTGTACTACTGTATAAAACTTCCACTTTCAGTTCCTAACCTTTCTCTTAGTTCTGAGGCTTTCTGGTGCTTACTTCCAGAAGTTTGCTTCTCATCTCTTCTTCGATCTTCTGCAGTTCTACTTCTGCATTACGTCTTCTCTCACGACCCTCATCCTGGATCTTCAGAACTTCGTCCAGAGTGCTGATCAGAGTCTGATTGGTGCTCTGCAGGGTCTCGATATCAACGATACCACGCTCGCTCTCCTTGGCGGTCTCAATAGTAGCAACCTTAAGAGCCTCTGCGTTCTTCTTCAGCAGATCGTTGGTCATATCGCTAACCTGATGCTGAGCCTTAGCTGCATCGGTAGAATGCTGCAGACCGATAGCGATAACCATCTGGCTCTTCCAAAGAGGAATGGTATTTACCAGAGTAGACTGGATCTTATCGCTCATAACGGTATCATTGTTCTGGATCAGACGGATCTGAGGAGCCATCTGCAGTGCTACCATTCTGGAAAGCTCCAGGTCATGGATCTTCTTCTCGAAACGGTTGCACATCTCTGCGTAGTCACGTGCTGCCTGTGCATCTTCGGGAAGCTTGGTCTCTTCAGCCTTAGCGCGAAGTGCGGGAAGTTCAACTTCCATAGCTTCCTTCAGTCTCTGCTTACCTGCAAGAATGTACATAGACATTTCCTTGTAGTAGTTCATATTCAGTTCATACATCTTGTCCAGCATAGCAACGTCCTTGAGCAGAGTGATCTGATGCTTCTCAAGCGCATCAGCGATCTTCTCAACGTTTACCTCAGCCTTATCATATCTTGCCTTTATGTTAGCAAGCTTGTTTACATTCTTCTTGAAGATGCCGAATAAGCCCTTCTCTTCCTCGCCGTCCTCGATGGAACGAAGCTCTGCTACAACGCTGGTCAGCATCTCACCAACTTCACCCATATCCTTGGTACGAACGCTTCCGAGAGCAGCCTCGGAGAAATCAGCGATCTTCTTCTGGCAGCCTGCACCATACTGAAGTACCATCTGTGTATTCTTAATGTCGATCTGCTTAGCAAAATCATCAACCATCTTACGCTCTTCAGGGGTAAGTTCTACCTCCATCTGTGCCTTGGTCTTTGCGATCGCCTCTTCCTCAGTCATCTGAGGTTCTGCGGGAGCGGTTGCAGCTGCAGCCTCTGCCTGCATGGAATCAAATGTCAATGTAGGTGCTGCTTTCAACAGTTCATCAATATCAGCCATAATATGCCTCCTTATTTTATCCGAAGAGTATTTTGTCTCTTCTATTGTTTACTTGTTCATATATGAAATAAGCTACTGCGGGATCGTAGTTGCTTTTCCAAACTGGGAATCACCGGTCAGGCCTTCCTGAGCCAGCATGGTCTTCAGAACCTGTGCATCTGCAGCAACATCAAATGCCTTGTCACGCAGCATTCTGTTCAACAGTTCCGCAAATGCATCATTGATGGAATCCAGAGTCTGTTCGATCTGGCCCTTCGCCTCCAGGATGTCCGCACCCTGATTGCTCATCTTATCGAATTCTTCGTAAGCACTCACAAGCTTGATGGTAGTAGGTAGATAATAATTCATTACCTTCTTCATCTGAGGCTGCTGATCGGGATGTTCTCTCAGTTTCTCGAAGATCTCTTTCAGGATATTCTCCAGTTTAAAGAGCTTTGTGGAAATCTCCTCGCCGGGGCTCTTCTCGTTCATCTCACGAAGCTGCTTGATATAATCCTGACCCTCTGCGATCATAGCATCCAGCTCTGTCATAGCACGGGCTTCTTCCTCTGCCGCCTGAGCCTGTCTAAGCTGCTCTGCCTCTTCCTTCGCTGCCAGTTTTCTCTCTTTTTCAGTTGCCTTGCGCTGCTTCTCGATCTCAAGATACTCTCTGAAGATCTTGTCATCCAACATCAGACAGGTCTGCTGACGGTCCAAATGTCCCTGAGGGTAATGTCCCTTGGCAAGAATATTCTTGATATCCTTTAGCAGTGCCTTCTTGGTCTGTCCTGTTGCCATAGCCAGATCTTCCAGATTGATATAATGATTGTTGCCTGCAAGTTTCAGATACTTCCAAGCCCTGTCACATCGTTTCTTGGCGGCAGATCCGAACTTTACCAGCAGAATAGATGCTACCAGGAAAGGAAGCATCAATGCCAAAACACCAACGCCCTCGCCGTCTACCAACATAGCACAGCCGACGATGGAAGTAATACCGAACATAAAGCATCCCATCCAACCGAAGATCATTGACAGAATACCGCCGACCTTACCTACGGCTCTGAAAGGAGCTCTTGCATTATACTCCGCAAGTCTACGCTGACGTTCTCTCTCTTCTGCTTCTCTCTGTAATCTCTGACGTTCTCTGGTCTCCTGGGAACGGAGCTCTGTATATGTCATTCTGGCTTTACTGGTGCTGTCACCCACCGCACGTTCTACGGTATCGCTGACATTCTTTACCATGGTGTTCACCACTTTATTCACATCCAGATTCGGGATGTCACCGGTAGCCAGAGTCACTGTCAAAGCCTCTAATATTTCATCCAAAGGCGATTTAGCGCTCATAAATCATTTCCTTCCTGTGTCCTGTGAACGGGCACAAAACGAATATCATCTCACAGTACATATTTACCCATGATGCAAATATTATCGCACACCGCATCTCTAATAGCAAGACAAAATATGAAGCTTTCCGAATTATTTATAAAACTCATGTCCCCCATGCTTGAACAGAAAAGTCAGATTCTCATCAAACCATTTCATTGCCTTGGGATCCGCCGCTTTTCTGGCCGCAAAATACAAGGCTCCTTCCGACAGATCTTCTCCGTTTAAGGCTCTTTCCACTGCTTCCACGCTGTCTTCACTGATGGTCACCCGTTCATATCTGCCCCCGGATACCGGGGAAAACTGCGTCACTCCGTTTACCTTCTGAAAGACCACATCTTTCACGGTATCCGGAAAATCCTCATCCCTCACTCGATTCAGGACTACATTAGCTACCAGTATTTTGCCCTCGGTATCCTCTCCTTCCGCTTCCGCTTCCACGATCCGCTCAAGCACTGCGATCTCTTCCTCAGGCAGATCCCATCCCTCAAAAGAAGCCATCTCCAGATCCATGTCATTGATGGGCTGTATACCTTGCGCCATACAATTTTTATATTTCTGTTCCAGTTTTTCCAAAGGGATCACGCTGATGTTAGTTTCTGAATCTGACTGTTTCACTTCGATGCCTTGCCTATCTCCTCGTTTGGAAAGCGTCACTACCGTAAACAACAGCCATATGGAAACAACGCCGAAGCATATCCTCAAACATTTATTCATTCCCGCCGCCTGTCCGCATCTATTATCACAATCTATTCAAACAGGGAAAGAAAAAGAACAGTGATCTCTCACTGTTCTTTCTGTCTCTTTATACATTGATAATTGCTTTCTTAGGACATTTCTCCTTGCAGACACCACAGGATACACACTTCTCCTGATCGATGGTTGCATTAAAGTCTGTTACGGATACT
>JAKSRX010000111.1 GCA_024403365.1 Acetatifactor sp.
CCTTTATCTCATCACCGAAAGAGAACTCCATCTTATTGCGGTATTCATAGCATACAGGGCTTCCCTTGATCCCTTCAAAGGTCCATGGTGTCTCCTGTCTGTCCAGGACACTGTCCAGAAGCTTTTTGACCTGAGATTCCTTGATCTTCAGCTGTTCGTCATAAGGAAGGGAGAGGTATGTACAACCTCCGCATACACCAAAATGGGAACACGGGCAACCGGTCTCCAAAGGTGACTTTTCCATCACCTCTACGAGACGGCCTTCCGCCTTCCCTTTTCGAATTTTATTGACACTAAGCTTGATTTTCTGACCGGGCAGGCTGTTCTTGACGACTACCGTTCCCTCTTCCGTAGGTACAATACCTTTGTTAGGGAAGTCCACTCGCTCGACCAGAGCCTCAAATACCTGTCCTTTTTTCATTGACTTAGTTCTCTCCCTCGTCTACGAAGTAATCTTCTTCATCGTCTTCGTCATCTTCATCGTCGAATTCATCTTCGAACTCGTCAAGATAATCAGGAGTAAAATAACGATATACAGCATAGCTGATAGCTGCAACTGCTGCAATAGCACCTACGATAGCAAGTACAACTACAACAACATTGACCTTCTTCTCCTCTTCCTTCTTGCAAAGGAAATCGTTGAGTTTAGCTGCTTCGATGAGATTTTCAATCTTATTCATATCTTACCTCCATACTATACATAGAAATACAAACATATTATATCACGTCTATTCCAAAAATACTACACTCTTTTCAGTTTTGCAAAGGAAGCATACATAATTTTCGTTCCGGCCTGATCAAATTCCACCGTTACTTTGTAATCTCTGGGCTCTTTGGTCATTCCGGTCACGATTCCTTCACCGAATTTGATATGTTTTACTCTGTCACCGATAGCGTAATCCACACCGGTTTCCGGCTGCGTGCTCATACCCCTGGAAATGCCTGCGATCTGATTCAGGCTGCCGATTCCCTTCGCAATGAAAGGCTTGTCCGCCTGCACAGTGATCTTGGGTTTCACGGTAGCCTTGGGTCTGTAATCGAATCCGGAAGGTGGATCGATCTCTCTGGAAGGGATGCCGAACATCTCTTCCGCCATGCGTCTGTCTTCCATGGAACGCCTGGGTGCGGGAAGTGTGCTGTCCAATAACTGCTGAGGAATCTCACGAACGAATCTGCTGACAGGGTTATATTGCGTCTCACCACGCAGCATTCTGGACCGTGCATAGGTCAGGGTCAGATCCTGCATGGCTCTGGTGATACCAACATAGGCCAGTCGTCTCTCTTCCTCGATGTCCTCTTCGTTATTGCTGTAGATAGACATACTGCTGGGGAAGATATTGTCTTCCATTCCGGCAATATAGACATGAGGGAACTCAAGACCCTTTGCTGCATGCAATGTCATAAGCAGCAGTCTGTCATCTCCTGCTTCCACGTTATCAATATCCGCAACCAGTGCAACTTCAGCAAGGAAGTCAGTCAGTGTCGCTTCTTCATTCTGTTTCTGGAAGATCACCGCCTTGGAGATCAATTCGTTGACGTTTTCCATACGGTCCTCTGCGGAATCACTGTCATTATCCTTCAGGTATTCTTCATAATCGATCCTGTGAATGATCTCCTGGATCAGTTCAGCCACAGTCATCCGCTCCGCTTTCTCTCGGAAAGACTCGATCAATTCCACAAAAGGTCGCACTTTCGCGCAGCTCTTACCCAGTCCGGACAACTCATCTGCGATCTCCATAACATCATACAGGGTGAAACTCATCTCCTGGGCCTTAGCGCTGAGTTTGTCCAGGGTCGCATTACCGATTCCTCTCTTGGGAATGTTCACGATACGTCTGACAGCCATTTCATCTCTGCCGTTATCGATGGTCTTCAGATACGCCAGAATATCTTTTACTTCCGCTCTGGAATAGAAGTTGGTACCTCCTACCACATTGTAAGGAATGCCCTCGTAGATCATACGCTCTTCCAGTACACGGGACTGCGCATTGGTTCTGTACAAGATCGCACAATCTTTATAGGAAAGCCCTTCTCTGCGTACCTTATGTGCCACATCGTCTGCAATAAAATCAGCTTCCTCATAGGCACTGTCAAACTGTCTTAAATGGATCTTGCTCTCGGCACCTCTCTCGGTCCACAGAGCCTTGTCCTTACGGCCCTTGTTGTTGCTGATCACTGCATTCGCAGCGTCAAGGATGGTCTGAGAGGAACGATAATTCTGCTCCAGTTTGATCACCGCAGCTTCCTCGAAATACTTTTCAAAGTCCAGAATATTACGAATATTCGCACCGCGGAACTTGTAGATGGACTGGTCATCGTCACCTACTACACAAAGATTTCGATACTTCAATGCCAGCAGTCTGATCAATTCAAACTGGGCGGTATTGGTATCCTGATACTCATCCACCATGATGTACTGGAAACGCTCCTGATAGGAATCCAATACCTCAGGACATCTGTGGAACAATTCCACGGTCTTCACGATAATGTCATCAAAATCCAGTGCATTATTGCTCTGCAAGGTCTCCTGATACTCCCGATAGACCTGCGCGATCACTTTCTTCGTGTAATCATACTGTGCATCCAATTCATACTCGCGCACACTGATCAGTTCGTCCTTGGCAGAAGAAATGGCGCTCATCAGAGATCTTTCCTTAAACTGTTTCGGATCCACGTTCAGTCGCTTCATGACTGCCTTGATCACTGTCTTCTGATCGTCGGTATCATAGATGGAAAAATCTGTTCCGAAACCGATCCGGTCAATGTATCTGCGCAGAATGCGTACGCACATGGAGTGGAAGGTACTAACCCATATCTGATCGGAGCCATATTCCACCAGACGGTCGACACGCTCTCTCATCTCCTTGGCAGCCTTGTTGGTGAAGGTGATCGCCAGGATATTCCAGGGTTTTACCCCCATCTCTTCGATCAGGTAAGCGATCCTGTGAGTCAGTACTCTGGTCTTACCGCTTCCCGCACCAGCCAATATCAGCAAAGGTCCTTCCGTATGGCATACGGCTTTCTTTTGCTCTTTATTCAAGGAATCATAAATACTCATGAACCATTTCTCCTTCGATTCCGAAACATTTACAAACAAAACGCAGCAGCCTTCTTCAACCGAAGCTGAATACCCGACTGCTGCGAAACATTACAGGATCATCAAACTAACTTGATTTATACAATATCATTGCTGTCGAAGATATCTCCGCACTCAGGACAGAACTTAGGAGGATTTGCGGGATCTTCAGGCTCCCAGCCGCACTTGTCGCACTTGTACATAGGTGCGCCTGCAGGCTTCTTAGCGCCGCACTCCTGGCAGAACTTACCCTGGTTTACATGACCGCAGGAACAGGTCCAACCTGCCTCAACGGGCTTAGGAGAACCACACTCTGCACAGAACTTACCTCTGTTATCGGTCTTGCCGCAAGTACAGGTCCATCCGAGAACGGGTGCCTGTGCTTGAGAAGGTGCCTGCATCTGAGGTGCCTGAGCAGGCTGTCCGCCCATCATGCCTCCCATCATGCCGCCCATCATGTTCATAGCCATCATATTCATCATGGTAGCTGCTGCATCACCGCCGCCGTTTCCTGCGGGCTTCTCCATCATGTTAGCCATAGCTTCTCTCTGTCTAGCCATAGCCATCTGGTCATTCTGAAGTACTGCGGTATCTGCCCACTTGTTGATTCTCTCCAGATCCTTCTCAGGGAAGGAAGGGGAAATGCTCATGTTGATCATCTCGATACCACGAGCTTCGTACCACTGAGCTGCAAGTTCCTTCTTAGCAAGCTCGGTCAGTTCCTTGGTATGTCCGATCAACTGGGAAGGAAGAACACCGGATTCACCGATCTGTGCAATTGCAGGATGCATAGCCTGGATCAGCTCGTTCTTCATAGCCATAACCAGTTCCTGCTTGGTGTAACGATCTGTTACGTTAGCGCAAACATTCTTGTAGAATACAAGGGGATCTACGATTCTGAAGGTGAACATACCATTTGCTCTCATGGTAGTCTCGAAGCTGAAACCGCTGTTCTTATCCACAAGGTGGAAAGGAATGGGGGTTGCAGTACCATACATGTTGTTGAGGATCTCCTTGGTATTGAAGTAGTAAACTCTCTGATCCTTAGCAGTGTTGCCACCAAAGGTGAAACGCTTAGCCATGGTCTTGAAAGTCTCCTTGATACCGGTTCCCAGATTACCTGTGAAAAGGCTGGGCTCGGTGGAGTTGTCGTATACGAACTCACCGGGATCTGCGCAGACATCAACGATACCGCCCTGATCAACGATGATCATACACTGGCCTTCGTTAACTGCGATCACGGAACCATTGGAAATGATGTTGTCTGTACCGTTATTCTTACCGGAATTAACCTTTTTCTGACCCTTTACCATCAATACATCATTAGAAAGGGAATCACAGTAGAAATACTCTTTCCACTGATCTTTCATAGTAGAACCAACTGAAGAAGTCAAAGCTGAAATCAAACCCATAATATTATCCTCCGTTTTCATTTCTGTGCGGTCATTTTCATGTCCGCCAATGCAAACAATTTCCATTACATTTTAACAGATATCGCACATTTGTTCAACTGATTTGGCAAAATATACATACAAATCTTTACAAATATACTTTTATCTACTAAACTGTACATGTATCTTTGTTACAACTAAAGTATAGCATGAGGAGAATGAATTAACATGGGGAAAAAAGCAACGAAAGCAGCCGATAATATGTATTATCTTGCACGATGCGAGGCTGAAGAACGCAACAGCGACTTTTCCAGTAGAGAAAAAGCCGCTGAGATCATAGGTATTGACCGCACCAGACTGGCGCGTATTGAATTGGACACACTGTCCCCTTATCCCGAAGAGGTAAAGGCTATGGCAGAAGCTTACAATGTTCCTGAGCTCTGCAATTCCTATTGTGCGAAGGAATGTCCCATCGGACGTGACAGTGTTCGTGAAGTCACCATCGACGACTTCGATCGTCTTGCACTGAAGGTATTGGGTTCCTTAAAGGATATCGACAGTCTCCGCGCTTCTCTGATCGCCATCTCTGAAGACGGCGTCATCGACGAAAGCGAGCGCGGTACCTTCGAGGACATCCTGGACTCTCTGGAGAAGATCAGCACCAATGCCAAAGCTTTACAGCTCTGGGCTATCAAAAACATTCGTATCAAATAAAGTCGACTTATTCGTAATCAAACAGCCCGTCGTTCTTTTCTTCCAGGGCCTTGATGGTATGATAAGTAAAAGTATTGTAAGGAGTTGGGATTCCCAGCTCCTTTCCTATTCTCATCACCGTGCCGGAAAACATATCGATCTCGGTATGTCGTTTCGCATCCAGATCCTGCAATGTGGAATATCTGGCACGCTTCTTCACCACGCTTCCTTTGCCGCAGCTGCGGAT
>JAKSRX010000112.1 GCA_024403365.1 Acetatifactor sp.
TAATCGCTACTCTTACTGCCATTTTTTAATTCCTCCTAAAAAATAAAAACTATAGTTAACAAAACCAAAACATGGTGGTATTGTACATGAAAAATACAAAAATTACAATAACCTTTTTGTAAATTGAACGCATTTTCACAGCATTTAGCAAAAAATTGACATATTAACCACAAATCAATTAATAAATTTGTGTATTCTGTCAGCGTATTGTTCCGCCTCCCGCAACATATCCGTCTTTATATAAAACAACCGCCTGTCCCGGTGTCACAGCACGGACCGGTTCCTCAAAATGGCAGCGGATCTCATCCTCTCCGGTTCTTGTAACAAGGCAGGGCGAACCCTTGTGCCCGTAGCGGATCTTACCTATAAAAGCCTGCGTTTCTCCTCTTTCCAGAGGCGCCACACCCATAAAATTGATCCTGTCCGCTATGAGATCATGGGAAAAGACCTGATCGCCCTCGCCGATCACCACCTCGTTTGTATCCATCCGAAGCTCGCGTACAAAGACCCTCCGACCCATCGGCAGGCCCAGTCCGCGTCTCTGTCCTACGGTATAATGGGTAATTCCCTTATGTCTTCCCATAATATTTCCTGCTTCATCCACGAAATTTCCCTCCGGAAGAGTTTTTCCCGTATAGTCTGTAATAAATGATGCATAATCCTTGTCCGGAACAAAGCAGATTTCCTGGCTGTCATGCTTATGGGCAACCGGCAGCCCTGCTTCCTCCGCCATCCGGCGGATCTCCGGCTTTGTATAGGCTCCAACCGGCATCAGTGTATGAGCCAGCTGCTCCTGGGTGAGGTTATACAGCGCATAGGTCTGATCCTTCTCGGCTGTCACAGAATTGCAGATCGCATATCTTCCGTTCTCCAGCTGCGTGATCCGGGCATAATGACCGGTGGCAATATAATCCGCCCCGATCTCCAGACTTCTGTTCAGAAGGGCTTCCCACTTTACATACCGGTTACAGGCAATACAGGGGTTGGGAGTCCGTCCGCTCAGATACTCGTCCGCAAAATAGTCCATGACCCGCTCCCGGAATTCATTTTTGAAATTCATCACATAATAAGGGATATCCAGCACCTCTGCTACTCTCCGGGCATCATCCACAGCAGAAAGCCCGCAGCAGCCGCCCTGCTCCTCCAGGGAAAACTCCTCTTCATCCTGCCAGATCTGCATGGTCACGCCGATCACATCATATCCCTGCTCTTTTAAAAGAAGGGCCGCCACGGAGGAGTCCACTCCTCCGGACATGCCTACTACAACCTTTTTACCCGGCATTAATACTCTTCCTCTTCATCCGTCTCGCTGATATCAGTCTTCGGTTTCTCGAGACCTTCGATCCTGATCCCGTTTTTCTCTGCATAATCCCAGAGAGCTGCATGGATTGCTTCCTCTGCTAACAGGGAGCAGTGTACTTTTACAGGCGGCAGACCGTCCAGTGCCTCCATAACCGCCTTATTGGTTACTTCCATCGCTTCCTGAATGGTTTTTCCGATCACCAGCTCGGTGGCCATGGAGCTGGTTGCCACAGCTGCTCCGCAGCCGAAGGTTTTGAACTTGCAGTCACGGATGACCTGATTCTCATCGATATCGAGATAGATTCTCATGATGTCACCACATTTTGCATTACCCACGGTACCTACACCGCTGGCATTCTCGATCTCGCCTACATTTCTCGGATTTGTGAAATGATCCATTACTTTATCACTGTACATAGCTGTTTTCCTCCAATATTTTCCTTTTCTCAGCAGTATTTTGTTTCGATGATGGATTTTGACTTGCCTGCTGCATAGTCTTCATACAAAGGAGACATGGAGCGCAGTCTTGTAACAATCTCCTTGATCTTATCTACTGTGAAATCAATATCCTCCTTTGTGGTCTCTGCAGACAGGGTCAGACGCAGAGAACCGTGCGCAATCTCGTGAGGCAGTCCGATGGCCAGCAGTACATGGGAGGGATCCAGGGATCCTGATGTACATGCGGAACCGCTGGATGCACAGATACCGGCCATATCCAGCAGGATCAGAAGGGACTCACCTTCAATAAATTCAAAACTGAAGTTTACATTGTTCGGAAGGCGCTTCACCGGATGTCCGTTCAGCTTGCAGGTCGGAATCTCTGCTTTGATTCTCCCAATCAGGTAATCCCGCAGCTCAATCTCTCTGGCGGTCCGCTCTGCCATTGTCTCATTCGCCAGCTGTGCTGCCGCGCCATATCCTACGATACCCGGAACGTTCTCGGTACCTGCACGGCGTTTTCTCTCCTGTGCGCCGCCATGGACGAAGGAGCGGATCTTCACGCCTTTTCTGATATAAAGGAAACCGATTCCCTTAGGGCCGTTGATCTTATGGCCGGAAGAGCTCAGCATATCGATATTGCACTCATCTACATTGATCGGAACCTGTCCGAAAGCCTGAACAGCATCTGTATGGAAGAGAACGCCATGCTTCTTTGCGATAGCACCGATCTCTTTGATCGGCTCGATGGTTCCGATCTCATTATTGGCAAACATGACGGAGATCAGAATCGTCTCCGGTGTGATTGCCCTCTCCAGCTCTTCCAGATCGATCAGTCCGTCTGCATCCACATCCAGATAGGTGATCTTCGCACCGCGCTTCTGCTCCAGATACTCGCAGGTATGCAGGATCGCATGATGCTCGATCTTTGTTGTGATAATATGGTTGCCCTTCCCTTTCAGTGCCTCAAAGGTTGCCTTCAGCGCCCAGTTATCCGCCTCGCTGCCGCCTGCGGTAAAGTAGATATCCTCTGTTTTTGCGCCCAGCACCTGAGCGATCTGCTCACGGGCCTTGGTAACACCTTTTTTACTCTCTCCTGCGATTTTATAAACGCTGGATGGATTTCCGTACAGTTCGGTAAAGTACGGAAGCATAGCCTCTACAACCTGTGGGGCTGTTTTTGTTGTTGCTGCATTATCCAGATAAATCATAACTCTCTCCTCTGTCAGTTTTCTCCTGCGTCAGCACATTTTCCCTGTTGTCTGCGCATGTTTTTCCAGCATGGACCTGCTCTCGTTGACCAGGTCCTCCAGCATGATGCCGTCCACCGTCTGGGCAATCGCATCATTGACCTTTTTCCAAACAAATTTGGTCACACAGAAGTCCGCCCCCCGGCAGCCCTGTTCCTCCTGAAAGGCCGGACAGCTCACAGCGTCCAGATTTCCCTCCAGCGCCCGGAGCACATCTCCGACTGAGATCTCCGATACCGGTTTTGCAAGACGGTAGCCGCCGCCGGCTCCCCTGACACTGGTAACCAGTCCTGCCTTCTTCAGCAGACGGACCAGCTGCTCCAGATAACTCTCGGAGATATCCTGCCGTTCGGCTATACTCTGGATTGAAACCGTATCTTCGTCATGTACAGCCAGATCGACCAGAGCCCGAAGTCCGTATCTTCCCTTGGTAGACAGTTTCATTCCAACACCCCTTTCTAAATCCGACTATTTTACTCGGATTTATGTCTGTCTTAATATAACACTGCGGATAACTTCTGTCAATATTCCGGAACTAGCCTATCGACATATTTTTTTGAAAGTAGTATGATAGGGATGCTAAAAATAGCAAAAGGAGTAAACTATCATGAGTTTTCAGTCTATCAGAGAGCTTCCGACACCGGAAGAGATCAAAGACGCAATTCCGCTTTCCGCCACCTGCTCACAGATCAAAGTAGAGCGTGACGAAGCAATCCGGAAAGTATTTACCGGAGAATCCAACAAATTTATCGTTATTATCGGTCCTTGTTCCGCAGACAACGAGGATTCTGTCTGCGAGTATGTAAATCGACTTGCGAAGATTCAGGATAAGGTTTCTGACCGTCTGATCCTGATTCCTCGTATCTATACCAACAAACCAAGAACCACAGGAGAAGGCTACAAGGGCATTGTTCACCAGCCGGATCCTGAAAAGAGCCCTGACCTGGTAGAAGGCTTAAAGGCAATGAGAAAGATGCATATCCGTGCCCTCTCCGAGTCCGGTCTTACTGCAGCTGACGAGATGCTGTATCCTTCCAACTGGGCTTATGTAGACGATTTCCTGTCCTACGTTGCCATCGGCGCAAGATCCGTAGAGAACCAGCAGCACCGTCTGACTGTTTCCGGTCTGGATATTCCGGTCGGCATGAAAAACCCGACCAGCGGCCACCTGAGCGTTATGCTGAACTCTGTAATTGCTGCCCAGGGAAGCCACACCTTCATCTACCGCAATATGGAAACCCATACAACAGGTAATCCGCTGACTCACACCATTCTTCGTGGCGCAACCAGCAAACACGGAAACTCCATCTCCAACTATCACTATGAGGATCTGGAGCTTCTGCTGGATCTGTATGAGAACAGCAAGCTGCAGCACCCGGCCTGCATCATCGATACCAACCACAACAACGCCGGTAAGAAATTCGAGCAGCAGCCTCGTATCACCCGCGAGATCCTGAACAGCCGCCGCTATGATCCACGGATTGGAAGACTGGTGAAAGGTCTCATGATCGAAAGCTACCTGGAAGAGGGTGCGCAGAAGATCGGTTGTGATCCGCATATCTATGGAAAATCCATCACAGATCCATGTCTGGGCTGGGAAGATTCCGAGCGTCTGATCTACGAGATCGCCGCATGGTGCTGATGCCGCTACAGAGCAGGCATTTTCCAAACAACAGAACAAAGAGTGCATACGCACTCTTTGCGCGCCCGTGCGGGCACGCAGTGCATCTACCGCTCCGCACGGGTCGCATCCCCGCGGAGCGTTTTTGCTATAAAGCAAAAAAGAGTTCCGCAGCAATTGCGAAACTCTTTTTTTATTCCTTTTTCAGCTTCTCGGATGCGCTTTTGCATACACATCCCTCAGTCTGTACAGGCCCATATTCAGATACATCTGCGTTGTGGAGATGGCAGAGTGTCCCAGCATCTCCTGCACACTCTTCAGATCTGCGCCGTTCTGGATCATATGCAGGGCAAAGGAATGCCGCAGGGTATGCGCTGTCACATCCTCCGTACTACCCGCCTCAGCGGGGGTGCGGGAGGGGTGTTCGGGCATGGGCAAGGTCTATGCTGGAACGAGCAATCAGTCAGGAACTTATAACGAAGAAGAGTCCACCTCCGGCACACAGGATTCGACGAATTCCGCAGGTGGAGACAAGACCTTCTACGCTTTCGCTCAGGCCAACGAGAATTACGAATTCGATTGCTGGGTCCTCGGCTCTAACGCCAAGTCGATTGACGACACCAGCAAGAACCCGGCAAAGGTGACCGTTAGCGCCAGTTCGACGGCGAATGGAACGAACACGGGCGTGGTGTACGCGAAGTTCAAGAAGAAGGTGCTGCCATCGTTTGGCATCACCTTCGAAACGAGTGAGGCC
>JAKSRX010000113.1 GCA_024403365.1 Acetatifactor sp.
TTCCGTGCCGTTATCCTCCAAAAGCAACACCTCATGAATAGAGCTTGGTATGGCGAAAAGGTTCTTTCCCTTTTCTTCTGCCAGCTTTTTGATCAGTTTGGGATAGATCAGTGCCGCAGCTCCGTCGACTTTGTCGACGTTGGTAAGTACACGTAAAGGAATATCCCCGGGGATCTCACATTCGGCGCTCTGCCCCAACATACCTTTCAGCATCTCATGAATAGGCAATGCCAGAGGCGGATGCATCCTTGGAGTATTTTTCGCCGCCACACGCATCAGGTCTTTGGCACCTACATTCCAGTTCTGCATATGAGAATTGTGGATGAGGATGGTACCGTCCCCGATCTCTTCATTGTGATAGGCATAATAAAATACAATCGCCAGATCCAGGAACTTCACATAAGGCACACTTTGCAGCAGCTCCTCATTCTGTCTCATATTCACCAATCGATAGCAGATCCGTTCCTTCACCTGTTCATACTCCCTGAAGAAGTCCATATTGAATTGTCCGTTCGGTGTCTCGGATCGGTAAATTTCCAGTATCTTCTTCACTACCTCGCTTAGAGTGTTTCCTTTTTCATATTCCGCATAAAAAGAATCCAGATAGATCGTAGGAACCAGATTGCCTTCCTCCGCCATGATCAGCAACCCTTGAAGCTGTATTCCGTTATTTTTGACGATCTCCTTGGCTTCCACCCGAAATCCTTCCCCCAATTCCTCCTGAATTGCTTTTCTGACTTTTTCTGTAAAATCTTTGATCTCCATTTTCATACCTTCCTGTTCTTGTAATAGATCGTGCGCCGCATCCACTGCCGAAAACGCACAAAAAAAAGGACAACGGTACAAATGTACCATTGTCCTGCAAGTCTGACTGTATGAAAGATGTGCTATTTATGCACGGCCAAGATATTCACCGGTTCTGGTGTCGATCTTGATGATGTCGCCCTGATCTACGAACAGAGGAACAGATACCTGTGCGCCGGTCTCAACGATAGCGGGCTTGGAAGCACCGGTAGCGGTATCACCCTTGAAGCCGGGCTCGGTCTCGGTGATAACCAGTTCTACGAACATAGGAGGCTCTACAGAGAATACGCTTCCGTTATGGGAACAGATCTTACACATCTCGTTCTCCTTAACGAACTTAAGAGCATCACCTACGGTATCCTTGTCCAGGCCTACCTGCTCATAGGTCTCAAGATCCATGAAGTAGTAAAGGTCGCCGTCATCATAAAGATACTGCATATCTTTTCTATCAATACGTGCCTGAGGGCATTTCTCAGTAGGACGGAAAGTCTTTTCAACTACGCCGCCGTTCTTTACATTCTTAAGCTTTGTTCTAACGAAAGCTGCACCCTTACCAGGCTTTACATGCTGGAAATCAATGATCTGGTATACATTGTTCTCGTATTCGATGGTAATACCATTTCTGAATTCACCTGCAGAAATCATATTCTATTCCTCCTAAAATGTCACAAAATAATTCTTTATAAGTTTAATATAAAAATGTAGGAATTTCAACAATTATTTTAACAAATTTTCGCTTTTTGCCACTTTTTTACTTGGAAGCAGCCTTTTTCTCCAGAATAAAGTCGATTGCCTCCAGATATCCTGCCAGACCCTTGCCGTAGATCTGCTTATCACATACAGGTGCGGTAACGGATACTTTTCTGAACTCTTCTCTCTGGGTGATATCGGAAATATGGATCTCAACCTTAGGTACGACGATACTTGCAAGTGCGTCACGGATCGCATAACTGTAATGGGTATAAGCACCGGGATTGATCACGATACCTTCCGTACCGTCAAAATATGCCTCCTGGATCCTGTCGATGATGGCACCCTCATGATTGCTCTGGAAGGTGACGATCTCGCATCCGGTCTCCTCTGCCTTCTTCTGGATCATATTCAGAAGATACTGGAAATCCTGATTGCCATATACAGCCTTCTCTCGAATGCCCAGAAAGTTTAAGTTAGGTCCGTTGATTACCAATAATTTCACTTTGTTCATCTCCTTGATGATTTTTGCTATGATCTCTTCAGGGTTCAGATCATCTACATCAACTATGACATCCGCACAGGATTCATAGGCTTCTTTTCTGCTCGCCAGAAGGTCAGTGATGCGTTGCAAAGGATCCTCACACTGAAGCAGTGGTCTGGTGGTGTCATTGCGAAGTCTATCGAACACGGTCTCCGGTTTCACGCGCAGATATACCACGGTTCCCAGTTCACGCAGCAGAGGTCTGTTTTCCTCTCTTACCGGAGTACCGCCTCCCACAGAATAGATCCTGCGATAAGTTTTTTCTGCCAGTTCCTTAATCAGTTCTGTCTCTTTCTGTCTGAAATAAGGCTCCCCCTCCACAGCGAAGATCTCGCTGATGGTGCGGTTCTCTCTTCTTTCGATCAGCTTGTCCGTATCCTCTACAGGTACTCTCATTTTATAGGACAGTCTCATACCGACGCTGGTCTTGCCGCTGCCCATAAATCCGATCAATACGATATTTTTATCTTTCATCTTATAGTCCCATCGCTGTTTTCATCGCCTGAAATGCCTTCTGTGCCTGAGCATCCGTCACCTTGGTCTCTGTCCACAGTTCGTATGCGATCACGCCCTGCCACAGGAGCATTTTCAATCCGTTGAAAGCTTTGCCTCCATAAGTCTCTGTCAATGTCATAAACTTCGTTTTTCCGGGTCTGTAGACCAGATCATATCCGACCTCCAGTTTGCGGTAAAAGCTTTCGTCTTCGATCACAGCGCTGTCTACATCAGGGTACATGCCCACGTTGGTCGCCTGAATACAAAGATAACCTTCACCGGTCAGGTTCTGATGATCTGCCAGAGTCATCGCTGTCACTACGTTCTTCCCGTAGAGGCCATTGACTTCACTTGCTATCGCTTCAGCCTTTTCAAAAGTTCTGTTCAGAATATATACTTTGGAAGCTCCATACTCAGCCAGCAGCATTGCAACCGCTCTTGCCACTCCGCCGGCACCTAAAATGATAACTGCTCTGTCTCTTACTTCCACGCCGTCTTCCTGCATGGCACGATATAAGCCCGGCATATCGGTATTATAACCCTTGAAACCGTTCTCCAGGCGAACCAGGGTATTGACCGCTCCGATCTTCTCCGCAAGCCCGTCGATCTCCTTCAGGTGAGGGATCACATCGCTCTTATAGGGAACTGTCACATTACAGCCAAGCAGATTCAGTGCAAATGCGCCTTCCACTGCCTCCTTGATATGACCGGTAGGCACATGAAAGGGAACATAGACCATATTGAAGCCCATATCTTCCGCAATGGTATTATGAATGGCCGGCGACATGGTATGTTCTACCGGATTACCGAATACACCGCAAGTACGGGTATAACCGTTGATCATCATCTCTAGTTTTTCTCCATCTCTTTATGATAGAAATACAATACAATTTTCTCCAGGAAGCGCTTCAACACGATCTGGATCTCCTCCTTTGGATGGATCGGCTTCACCAGATAGGTTCTGATCCCAGCCTTTTTCGCTCCCCAGACATCCGTAAATAACTGATCGCCCACAAAAAGTGTCGTTGAACTGCCGGTATTCATGTTTTTCATCGCCTTCTCATAACCGGCTCTTCCCGGCTTTCCGGCCTTGAAAATATAAGGCGTATCCACCGCATCCGCAAAGCTTTTTACTCTGGGTTCCTTGTTATTGGAAAGCACCAAAGTCTGAAAACCGATGGTATGCAATCTCTGAAACAGTTTCACTGCCTCATCTGTGGCCGGAGCACCATGGGGTACCAATGTATTATCGATATCAAAGATGACCCCTCTGTATCCTGCTTCATACAAGCTCTCATATTCGATTGTATATGCGCTATCCTTCTCAAAGTCCGGATAAAAGCGTTTCAGCATATCATGGTTCCTCACAAACTACATTGATCTGTTACTCGGTCACTTTCTTTAACAATGCAACCGTTTCCACATTCGCAGTCCAGGGGAACTGGTCCACCGCCACTGCCTTTTCTACAATATATCCATTCTCCAGGAACACCTCCAGGTCTCTCACAAGACTGGTAGGCTTACAGGAGATATATACGATCCTATCCACGCCGTATCTGATGATCTTGGGGAGTGCCTTAGGATGGATACCGTCTCTGGGCGGATCCAGAATGATCATGTCCGGCTTGTCCTCCACCTGATCTAATACCTTAAGCACATCTCCGGCGATAAAGTCACAATTCGTCAGACCGTTCTCCGCTGCATTTCTCTTTGCAGCCTCCACGGCTTCCTCTACGATCTCCACACCGATGACTTTGCCGGCCGCAGGTGCGATCAGCTGGGCAATGGTACCGGTACCGCTGTACAGATCGAATACGGTAGCGGATTCTTTGCCGATATTACCCACATACTCTCTTGCAGTCTCATACAGTACTTCCGCACTGTAGGAATTGGTCTGGAAGAAAGAGAAGGTTGAGATCTTAAATCGTAATCCCAGCAATTCCTCATAGAAGAATTCCTGTCCGTAAAGGATCCTGGTCTCATCACTCTGCACTACGTCAGCCTGAGAATCATTGATGATATGAAGAATGCCTGCATACTTTCCCTGCAGTTTCCCTTCTTCCTGCAGTGCCATCAGTGCCTGCAGAAATCCGTCGATCAATGCGGACTGTTCTTTCCCCTCCGGTGTCTGTGAAGTGGTCACCAGTGCCACAAGGATCTCTCCTGTCTTGGATGCCTTACGGATCAAGAGATGGCGCAAGAACCCTTCATGAGAAAGCTTATGATAGAATCCAACCTGCGCATTTGAGAAATATGCAAGAGTAGTGGAAAGGATTAGACGATAATCGCTGTCCACGATCTTACCATACTCTACAGTGACCACATCATAGAACCTGC
>JAKSRX010000114.1 GCA_024403365.1 Acetatifactor sp.
CACGATTTCTATTCTGTCGAAATCATAATCGCCGCTGTCTACCCACATGGTCTCGGACTTCAGCAGTCCCTGGGTAGTGTCTGCCACAGCAGTAATCTTGTCGTGAATACCATCTTCTGTTTTTCCAAGGGAAACAAAACTGATATCCATGGGATTTCTGCCGATCTGTGCCAGATCGATCTCTGCACTCAGCAGATCAACGCTCTCGTAGAGATCAACCTCTCCGTCTCCGCCGCCAAAAATGTCGGAGAAGCTAGACATCATCAGAGCTGCCTGGCCCATACCTGCGTTGCCCTTTAAGTTGCCGTAGGCTCTGACTGTCAGTGTTCCGGTCAGAGGCTGTGGATTATAAGGCTCTTCGGAGCCCAGATATCCCAGCCCGCCGAGATTTTCAATGGTATAGCGGAAAGCAGGTACATATACCTGTCCCTTACCGTTCTTGTCGGTGAAACCGATTGCGTAAACGTTTCTGGCTTTACCAGCCTTAAATCCGCCAAGTCTTTCCAGATTCTCCCAACCGGTATCTGTCAGTTCGAATGATTTCAGCCTGGTCTCATAGCCCAGTTTCATCAGCACGCGCTGGGCAAGGACTGCAAAGTCTGCATCGGTACCCCAACCCTGAGTGAGAACACTCTCCGGTGCGAAGAACTGGTTACTATTGTCGGAAGGAACCCATGTCAATGCGTTCATGACACTGTAGAAGCTTTCCAGACTGTCAATGCCCTCCAGCACCTTAGTGCCGTAAGCAGTGATAGAAGGAGTTTCAATATGCGTACCGATGATTTCTTCATCGCTTAAGCCGATCTTCTGTACTTCTTCTGTCTCGGGATGAGTCGCTCTATAGTTTGCAATTGCTGCATCTACTTTCTCACCCAATTCGTTTTCAAAGTGATCATCGATCTCAACATAGGGTTTCTTTGCCAGCAGATCCAAATTGGTAAACTGTTTGCTGCCGATCTCCAGATCCAAATCAGGCAAGAATTCACAGGTCAAATGCCATTTATTTTCGAAACCGTCACCGGGAATATAGTATAACAGTACACCTCTGCGGCTCTGTCCGTCATAAGCGCCCCAGTCTGCAGTTTCATCGTAGGCACCGAATACCAACTGCGAGGTTTCGTAAGTATCTGCCATCATAAGACCGATGGGAGACAACAGCTCAGACTGGTCGCCGAAGCTTCCCAGTCCCTTTCTGGTAACTGCGGTGATGTAGGTTCTGTGGCCATCGGATACTGTATTTGTACTGTAATCCAATTCCTCCACATCACGTTGCAAAAGCAGTGCGGATTCAAAACCTGCTGTTCCTTCACCGTCTTTTTTATCTTTTACCGTGAAATCCAGAGCGATCTGATTACTATCAACGAAACCGATCTGATTCACTACCAAAGTAAAGAATTCATGTTCATAGGTAAGTCCTTCGCTGGTACCGCTCCAGCTGCTGCCGGAAGTGAGGTTCATGTCGAAGCTTCCGCCGGCGATCTCTCCCCACAAAGTAGACTGTTTGTCAGCCATAGGCACAGGAATAACATAAGGCAAACGCACCTTGTTCTCAGAACCGGGAGCAAACTTTGTCTTACCTGTAAATCCAAGCGGTACGTTGTAAACCACATTGCTCATCTTAGTCAGCAGGTCACCGCTGTTGGTCGGGTATCTCAGATAGAATCTCTGGGTAGGATCAATAGCAAGCAGCGCCTGCACTTTGGAGTTGAAACTCATCTCCAGCATGCGGAAAGTAGAGGCGGGCATACCTTCTTCCAGATATCCTGTGTTCAGTTCATAGCCCGCTAACTGTTCAAAGTCCTGACTGCCGATCAGCTTCATCTCGAAACTGTCTGCAATGTTTTTAGGCTCCGCTGTAGGCAGGGCTGCAATGTTCTCAATTGCTTTAGGCAAAGCACCAACCAGTGCCAGTTCCATATGACCATAACTGGTATCGTAGAAGTGCAGGGACAACTGCTCCCAGTCATCTCCGCCTCCCTCTACCATGAAGACAAGGATACCGGAAACGGTTTCACCCAGTTCCAGAGGCTCTCCCTTTTCATTCTTTAATTCATTTACCTGCACAGCTGCTTCGCCGGGAACTAAGAATGATTTTTCTGCCAGATAGGTTGCCTCGGATACCGGCATCATACGTCCATTGTTCATACTCACATAACAGTGATTGAACATATTGGGGATCTGATAACCGACTTCTGCTGCAGTCTTATCCTTCTTGTGGAAGGTAAGCTCTGTATTCAGTGCCAGGAAGGTATATCCGGATTTCTCCAGTCCCTTAAATCTGGGCATTACATAAGCATCTGTTACTTTCAGGTCTGCGAAGGCATTGGAAGTCTCGGCACCCTCAAACGTGATGTGGCCCTTCAGGATCGTCTCGTCCTTGGTGTCGGAACCGTACAGAAGCTGTGAAGTCTCTCCGCTATAGGTAATATAAGCGCCGCCGTCACGCAGTGTGATCCTGCCGGGCTTTACAACGGATCCTTCCTTGGTGCGAAGGACCATATCTTCCTGAGTCTTGCTAGCGGAATAAACCATTCTGCTGCCATCTTCGGTCTTTGCATCCAGATCTACCAGAATGTTTACACCGGGTGCAGCCGCAGTGGGCTCATTTACCTTGGCAAGCAGTTCGTCGATCTTATTCTGAATCGCTTCCACGGAATCGGTAATGATATAGTCACCGCCTGCCAGTTCTGCCGCATGTCGGAATACTCCCTCATGCTGGGCTGCATAGGTAGATCCTCCCAAACCGGCGAACAGTACACGAACATTCTCCGATTTGATCTCAGATAATACTTTCTCAAACTCCATGGTCTGTGCACCGGAGCCGTCATCCTCTACTTCCAGAGCGGCATCGGTGAAGAATACCAGCACCTTCTTGGACGAATTCACAGGCTTTAATGCACCGAAGGAGACGCGAAGGGCTTCTGTAATAGGAGTACCGCCACCTGCCCGCAACTGGCCCAAAGCCCTGAATACATCTGCTTTGCTGTCAGTCAGAAGCTGTCTGGTATTTACATCTAATCCACCCATATGAGAGGTAAAGCTTGCGAACTGCATCAGCGAACCCTCAGGCAGTTTATTGACAAAATTATGGAATATGCCACGAACGCGGTCCATACGGATGTCCACATCAGCATCCTCTTCCTCCGGCAGCATATTCATGGAACCGGAAACATCCATCATCATGGATATCACAGGTACATCAGAGGCCTTGTCTACAGCTACTTCGGGGCGCTCATAGGTTACGGTAAACTGGTTACCGAACTTGGAGGAAACTGCTGCGAAAGCACTGTTCAAGGCATTCTCATCTGCAGCTGCGTAATACTGACCGCCAACGCTGGCCTGTGCCATCTCCTGCATATACTGCGCATTATGACCGGGACCAAATCCCATGGTCAGAACAGTCACCTTGGAATTCTTGATTCTTTCATTCAAAGCTTCTCTGCTGATAGAGCTTCCGGGAGCGGGATCTCCGGGTTCTCTGGAGTCAACACCGTCGGTGAATGCGATGACATAGGCTCTCTCCTTGCCCTCCAGTCTCTCCAGACCTCTATTCACTGCATCATACAAAGAGGTGTCACCCTTAGCAGTGATAGATTTCAATGCCTTGATGGCATCCTCCTTGGTATTACCGGGATGCTCAATCAGATTCTGCTTGAATTCGATAATGGAAATGGTGGAATTCTCAGGCAGAGACTCCACAAACTTACATGCTGCATCAATGACTGCGGGCAGGCTCTTCTTAATGGAACCTGAAGAGTCGATACAGAGGATCACATTTGCACCGGCAGGTTCACGCACGATACCGGTGATCTTGCCTAAAGTACCGTTTTCATATATTTTAAAGTCATTATTTTCCGGGAAAACATCTCTTTCCTGAGGATCATGTACCAGAATGGAAAGAGTCACGGAGCTGCCGTTTTCTTTTACATCGATAATCTCCATGTTACCGGCGTCTGCTTCCTGGTTGCCGTATCGATTCAGCAGTTCGGAAGTGAATGCCTTCGTCTCGGAAGGAATGACAAGCTCTGTCACCTTTCCGGAAGAAACGGGCACATTCTGCATATAGATTGCTTCGTCATCAATAGCGATACCACCCAGTTCTAACTCATAATATCCTGCCGGTACCGCAAAACAATAGTTGCCCTCGTTGTCCTGATAAGGCTTAATGAAAGCGTCATCGTTTACAGCTGCGGTTCCCATATTTGCAGAATAAGGAATCAGTCTGGCTCCGATACTTCCGCCTGAGCCAACAACCTTCAAAAGACCGGGCTGTTCGCCTAGGGTGATAGGGGTAATATTGCCTGCCTCCTCTACTTTCAGGGAAATACCGTAGGATTCGTCCCAGTTTTCGGTATTGATATTCCAAAGTACCCATTCATCGGTAGCAGGAATCGCGTCAGCCACAATATCGCTGCCCTGTCTTGCAGAGATATAATCATAATAACTGCCGAGATCGGAGCGATGAGAATAATAGTAGGTACCATAGTTTACAGAAGAAGTTAAAGTGCAGTAGATGCCGTTGGAAATATCGTCACTATAACCATCCATCAGGAAATGAGCTGCCAGCTGCTTGCCTGAATTTGCTTTCGTATAATAATAGATGTGATCATCTTTGCACAAGGACTCATCCTTTGTCAGTTTAGCCGCCTGCTTGATGGACAACAGATTGATACGCACATATTCTGCGGTGACACCGCCGTCCCCCAGACGGCATTCATACCACCAACCGGTGGTATCATTTTCCTGCAGATAGAATAC
>JAKSRX010000115.1 GCA_024403365.1 Acetatifactor sp.
CAGAATACCACCTGCTACCAGAGGATATACCATAGAGATAAATCCGGATGCATAACAGCCGGGAACTGCGATCCTCTTGCCGGTCTTGATCGCCTCTCGATGCTTTGCGGACAACTCAGGGAAACCATATGCCCAACCGGGCTCGGTTCTGTGAGCGGTAGACGCATCAATAATAACAACATTCTCATTCTCCACCAGAGATACAGACTCCTTAGAAGCCGCATCGGGAAGGCAAAGGAATGTGATATCAGACTGGTTGATCAGTCTCTTTCTCTCCTCGGGATCCTTACGAAGTTCGGGATCGATCTTTAAGATCTCTATATCATCACGTTTCATGAAACGCTCGTAAATTCTAAGTCCGGTAGTACCTTCACTGCCATCGATGAAGATCTTTTTCATGTCAAATTCCTCCTTGTTTTGCAAAATACTTTCACATCATACTCTATTTTTTCGCATTCGTAAATGTTTTTCTACAAACGGGCCAGAGAAGAATTCTTATAATTCACATCATCCGTCACTTCTTTTATTACATGAAGGAACTCCGGCATCTTGATCTCCTCTTCTTCAGACAGAAGTTCTATCTCCACGATAGCCTTGTCCGTCCAGAAAGGATAGATATCGATCTCAAAATACTGTCCCTCATAGGTCAGGCAATATCGATTCTTACGGATCTGATGAAGATTGGTATCCGCATTCATCAGATTCTTCAGATATTCTGCCTGAGACAATCTCTCTTCGATCTCAATACGGGAAGTCTCCGTGATCTTCTTTTTGATGGTCTTGAAGTAAATATAACTGCCGTCAGCACCGCGCTGTCGAACCCTTGCCTCCTCATCCGGTCCCGCATTCAGATAGGTCTGGATGATCTCCACCTTCTGACAGTCACTGCGACTCTCCAGATAAGCCAGCTCAGGATACTCGATCAGGAATTTTCTCTCGATCTCGTAAGGCTCCGGCTCTCCCAGAAAACCTGCGATCTCAGAGATCAATCGCTTCATTTTGCTCTCGAACCCGGTGGAATTGTCGATCACACGCAAGTGCGGATGGCCTGTCCAGGCTGAAATCAATTTGTCATCCAACGCTGCTGCCTTTTCCACCGACTCGGTACGGGCTTGATTATTGTCTTTATTTTTCAGGTAGATCTCAGGAACACCTTTCGCAGCCGTCACCAGATGGAATACCGCCTCGTAATCGTCTCTGATCTCGACCTCCGTCTTGTTTATGCGCTTCAATGCAGCCTGGAACTCCTCTTCTGTCATATAAGCGCGGTTATCCATCATTCCTCTGTCGCAGACGATCAGAATCTTTTCATCAGGCATGGTCTGCGCCGCATAGGCAAATATTTCTTCCTTCTGCATCTGCTGAAGCATCTGGCAGTACTGATACTCCAGATTGGATCCGCAGGTCCAGGGAGCTACGCCGCCTGTGATCAGTTCCGTAGCGACCTCCGGCACAAACAGCACCTTGTAGCCTCTCTCGGTAAACGCATTCTGGATCCAGCTCATGGCTGTGGACTTTCCCGCACAAGGACCGCCCGTCAAAACGATTTTGGTAATCTTTTGCATATTATGCTCCTTTCTTAGAACATCGATATCAATGCCGCCGAAGTGATCATCAGTGTCTGGAACAGGAAACCTGTCACTACCGCGCCGGTCAGTCGGCTGCCGGTCTTCATCTTCAGGAAATCTCCCATGGGGATGCAGAAAATATACATGAGCAGCATATTCTGCACCTGACCGATCATACCGGAATAACTCTTCAACACCATATAAAACAATACCAGCAGCAAAAGCGGTACATACTGGTTCAGATTATATAAAAGTTTTACCTTTCGGGATGCTCCGGCTGCCTTCAGCATATCATTTTCCACACCGGAGACATAGTAACCGATGGCCATAAATACCGCAGCAAAGCATACCCAGAACAGTCTTGCATTGAACGGAATCAGGCGATACATGGAAGCACGCAGAATATACCATACCGCAAAGCAATAGAAGGTAAGAGCCCCCAGACTTACAAACAGGTCTTTCTTCGAAAGTGTCCTATGTCCCGGCTTCGGAAGTTTCCCCTTCACGCCGGGAAAAGTACCCTTTCGATACGCCCAAAGCATTACCACACCATAGCCTGCAATGAAGCAAAGATAAGGAATATTCATCACAGGGCTGCCAAAGGGCATACATACACAAACGCAGCAAAGCAATACTGCCGCGATCACACCGGGGATCCACATCAGTACCTTACGCTTCAGGAAGGCCCCGGGATCCTCCAATACAGGAAACTCCTGCTCTGTCATCCAGGTCTGACTGCCGTTTGCTCCGCTCAGGCTAAGGCCGAGACCCGCAAGCCCTAAGAACCACATCACGTAGATGAGACTCAGCTCCTTTGCCGGATATTTGCCGCCCTTACCTGTAATATCAGCCAATGCATCATTTACCAGGGCTGCAAATTTCGGAGAATACATCTCGTAGGAATGAAGTACACCTGAGACCACTCCTACCGAAATGATGCTGCCGGATTCATTATATTGTGTATCGGAGTAACAGCCACTTTCCGGCACATCCTCGCCACCGATACGAGCAAAGATCGCCAGCACATCCTCATCGGACACAATATCGTCCCCCGTAGATCCATACAGGTAGACATCCGTGCTTCCGATGCAGGAAGGATCATAAGACTTCCAGGGTTCTTCGCTTGCATCGCTGGTACCGGCGAAGAGACTTGCCTGGGCATTAAATTCATAGTTTACTTCCGGAGACAGCAGGATCGCCGCTCTCACCTGTCTGGGTTCAACAGTAGTCTGTGCATCCGGGCTGTTATAATCATACAGCAGGCGCAGAATACTTCTGCCACCCATGGAATGTCCCACCAAAATAATATGGTCATAGTCGATGCCTGAAAGTCGATGCAACTCTTCCACCGCGTCGGCGATCTGTACCGGAATAGCGTCCGTCTTGGCATTGTCAAAACCGATCGTTCCGGAAGAAGCTCCCTGCCCCGAATAATCGAAACTCATCACCGCGTACCCGTTTACCGCAAACAGATTCATGAAGGGACGCCACTTCTGCCGGTCGCAAGAATAGCCCGGACAAATCAGGACTGCATAGTCACTGCCCGGGCTATAGGTCCCCTGCAAGGTCACAGGAGTGCCGTTATATTCTGATGGAAAAGAAACAACTTGAGTACCTCCGGTGGGAATATTCAGTATTACTGCCAACACTAGAGCAGCCAACAATAAGCCCGTTCCTGCAAAGAATTTCGTTCTGTCTTTCATCTCTGTCAGTCCCTCTCAGTTTATATCTTTCTCTTATTGTATCGCATTCACCAAATTTTGCCAACTACCCCTTCCGCTTCAGGCTCTTCAAATACTCCTTCTGCTCTTCGGTGATCCGGTAGCTCTCTCTGGCCTTCTGGATGGTCTTGTTGTGAACCCAGATGCCAAGTTTGTTTTTCTCAATGTATGGAATGGTTGCATCCCACTGCTTCGCCAAAGCTGTCGCAAAAAACCAGGCGATCATCATGTTCACATAATATTCCTCAGAGATGACTCCGGCGGGGATCTCCAGGTATTCCGGGCGGAAATCATCGTCCAGATAATGGCTCATCAGCATTTCCATACCGAATCTGCAAGTATAAATATGCTCAGAAGCGGACCACTCTCTTATCTTATCGATAAGCTTGTCCTTGTTCTTCTTAAACACCTTAGGTGACATGATATCACATACCGCCCAATTATCCACGAAAGACAGAAATGCATCAACATATTTCACACACTGCTCATAGTCCTTCTCCTCGGAGAGGATCAGACCGTGCAGCATATCTTCATCATAATATACATGAGGCAGCTGCATTAAAAATGCTTCGTACTCACCACTCTTATAGATCATCTTTGCCAGTTTTCTGGCCTCCGGAACTCTCACACCGATAAACTTCTCCTCGGGGATCCCGGGTGTCAATTTGCTCTGAAACGCTGCATATTCTTTATCCTGCAGTGCCATCAGCTGTTCTGTTATATTCATCATCTAATACCTATTCTCCGTTTTTACTTCTTCGGTCTCCACAGCAGCAATCTGGAAGTAGTCCGCTTATACTCTCCACCATAAATAATAGAGACATTTTGATATCTGCTTATCATATCTACTTCCTCCATTTGCGCACTTTCCTCTTATGGAAATTGCATGATCACAATAGTTCGATCGGCTTTGCCCCCAACTTAGGATCGAGATAAACGAACCACCGTCTCTACATGGGTTGCGAAAACACTATGAATGTCAAACCACCTATTTTTAGGGGTTCGCTCGTAACGGGGAACATATCCACGGCAATTTTGCTGTTTTCGCCGTAGTTGGAAACATATCAATGGCTTTTGGGGCAATTTTGGCGTTTGGGGAAACATATCAAAGCCGATTTTTAGATATGTGCGTACACGGGAACATATCCATGTTATTGTTCATCTCCATTGGTTAATGAAAACTTGGGGTTTGTAAAAATTATTTCTACTATATCAGAAAAGCATGAAAGAACAAAATCTAATTTGAAAGCTGAAAAATTTTCTGATAAAAAGAAATTATTTACAAGTCCAAAAAAAATGCTTTTCAGCCTCCACAAAGGTTTTCATCTTTTCACTTTTTA
>JAKSRX010000116.1 GCA_024403365.1 Acetatifactor sp.
AGCGTTTACGGCGCCTGCAGAATGTGTATGGTCGAGGATGAGAAAGGAAGACTGATGGCTTCCTGCTCAGAGCAGCCTCGCCCCGGTATGGTGATCAGAACCAATACCAAGAAATTGAGAAAATACAGAAAACTGATCGTGGAACTCCTGCTGGCATCTCACTGCAGAGACTGTACCGTATGTACCAGAAACGGTAACTGTGAGCTGCAGAGCATTGCCTTCAAGGTAGGTATTCACAATGTCAGATTTAAGAACACTAAGGAACCGGAACCTATCGACCTTTCCTCACCTTGTATCGTGCGTGACCCCAACAAGTGTATTCTTTGCGGCGACTGCGTAAGAACCTGTTCTGAGATCCAGGCAGTGGGTGCCATCGATTTTGCGAATCGTGGTGCAAAGGCAAAGGTATGCCCCGCTTTTGACAGACCTCTTGGTGAGACCGACTGCGTAGGCTGTGGACAGTGTCGTGTCGTATGTCCTACCGGTGCATTGTCTGTCAATACCAATGTAACCGACGTGTGGGATGCTATCGCAGATCCTAATGTCAGAGTAGTAGCACAGATCGCGCCTGCGGTTCGTCTGGCAGTAGGCGATAAGTTCGGTATGCCCAAGGGAACCAATGTGATGGGTAAGTTGGTGGCTGCTCTTCGCATGATGGGCTTTGATAAAGTGTACGATACCAACTTCGGTGCGGACCTTACCGTTATGGAGGAATCCAAGGAACTGGCAGAGCGTCTGGAGAAGGGAGAGAATCTTCCTATGTTCACCAGCTGCTGCCCCGGTTGGGTGAAGTTCTGCGAGACCAAATATCCCGAGTTCGCAGGCAATATTTCCACCTGCCGTTCTCCTCAGGGAATGTTCTCCGCAGTGGTGAAAGAGTACTATAAGGAGCAGGATGCAGCGGATGAAATGAAGACCTATGTGGTTTCCATTATGCCCTGTACCGCTAAGAAGGCAGAGATCCTTCGCCCCGATAACTTTACCGATGGAAGACAGGATACCGACAGAGTCCTGACCACCATCGAGATCATTCGTATGATCCGCCAGGCCGGTATCAAGTTTGAAGAATTGAAGAACGAAGCACCCGATATGCCTTTTGGTATGGCATCCGGCGCGGCTTCTATCTTCGGTGTTACCGGTGGTGTGTCTGAGGCAGTTTTGAGACATCTGGCTGTCAATAAGGGCTTCTCCGCGTTTGAACAGATCAAGTTCTCCGGTATCAGAGGTACCGAGGGCATCAAGGAGGCAACCTTTGATCTGAATGGAAGAGAGATCAAACTGGCAGTCGTTCACGGCCTTGCCAATGCAGCTAAAGTGTTGGAGGGTATCAAGTCCGGCGAGCTGCACTATGATTTCGTGGAAGTTATGGCCTGCAGAAACGGCTGTATTGCCGGCGGCGGTCAGCCTCTTCCTATCGGACCCAGAACCAAGGCAGGAAGAATCGAAGGCATCTATCAGGTGGATAGAGATTCCCAGATGCGTGTGTCTGATGAGAACCCTATTATTGCAGAGACCTATCGAACTGTCATTGCCGGCAATGAACACAGGCTGCTGCATAGAAATTTTGAAGAGTGATCCTAAAAAGGCAAGTACCTGCTGACGATGCAAGGATGAGGTTAGTCTTATGAAGAAAACGATTTTGTTCATGTTAAGTACATGGCAAGAAAACTATTCAAAAGTAATTCTGAAGGGAATGGAGAAGTTTGTCAAAGACCGGGATGTTGAGGTACAGGTGGCAAACGCATATGGTGCTGACACGGAATATTTTGTCAAGGAGAATGAAATTTTCCTGTTGGTGGATGTGAAAAAGTATGACGGCGTCGTTATGCTCTTCAACGGCGAGGGAACCGGCGATCTGCTGGCAAAGTATTCTAAAGAGTGTATTGAGAATGATATTCCTGCAGTCAGCATTGATGTTTCGGTCCCCGGAATGGCATACTGCGGAATTGATAATTACCTTTCCATCTACAAGATCACAGAGCATCTGATCCGGGAACATAATGTGACAAAACTTCAGTTTATCGGAGGACCTGAGGACCATCCGGACTCTGTAGAAAGAGGAAGAGCATTCTGCGACTGCCTGAAAGACCATGGCCTGGAACCCTATGGCTTTGGCTATTACGGTTTCAGACGATCTACGGGTAAAAAGGCATACGAGGAAGCAAAGAATTCGGGAAGACCAATGGCGGAAGCCTACGTATGTGCGAATGATTATTGTGCACTGGGCTTTTGTACCGCTGCCAAGGAGGATGGATTGGAGCCGCCTAAGGATTTCCTGATCACCGGCTTTGATAATCAGGAGGAGGCACGCAATTATTATCCGAGCCTCACCACTGTTGACAGAGATCTGGAGGGATTGGGGTATAACAGTTTGCTCCATTTATTGGATATCATTGAGGGCAGAGCAACTAAGGATTTAACCAAAAGTATTTCCGGCCTTGTCATAAAGGGCGGAAGCTGTGGCTGCGAAAAGGCACGAGATATCTCCACTGAATATCTGGAAATGCAGGCATTGTTTACCAGGAGAAATCAGAACGATACCCTGCAAAAAGGAGCCAGAGAACGACTTTGCGGAAATGCTTCCTTCGAGCAATATCAGGACGAATTGCGCCTGTGCGTTGAACAGAAGGGCCTGGCAGACTTCAGCGTAGGCATCAGCCAATCTATTACCAACCCGGAGGGTACGAGACTGGTAGGTTACGATGAGATCATGGATGTATACGGCTCGAATTTTCACACGCGGTTATGCTGCAGTGAACAATTGATCCCGGATGATTTCCGCGATGATCATACTAAGATCTACTGGCTCGGGACCTTGCATTGTAAAGAGAGGACCCTTGGATACAGTATTTTTAAATATACTTCCGATCTGCTGGATTTCCAGTATCACAGAACACTGAACGAAACGGCTTCTCTGGCGGTGGAAAATATCAGACAGTCCATCATTTTGAGCGAGATGAACCAGAAACTGGAGCATCTCTATATCAGGGATTCCCTTACCGGACTTCTGAACCGATTCGGCTATAATTCCTTTGCGGGAAGGCTTTACCGTGAAAACAATGGAAGAGTCTATATCGTGTTTATCGACATGGATAACCTGAAGGTTCTGAATGATTCTTACGGGCATGATTATGGCGATATTGCCTTGAAGGGAATCGCAGAGGCAATTAAGAGTGTGTACACTGACACGGAAGTTAAGGTTCGTATGGGCGGTGATGAGTTCCTGGTAATGGGAGCTTTCCACAGCGAGGAAGAACTACTTGAGAAAGAGAAGCAGGTGGATGAATTCCTGGAGGAGTATGCAGTGCGAACGAATCTGCCCATCAAGTTGGAAGTTAGTAAGGGACATTCCTTCTACGAAGAAGAATGCAGGATGGAAAGTACAAAACTGGAAAGCCTGCTGCAGTTTGCTGATGTGAAAATGTACGAGAATAAGCAGAAAAAGAAACGTCGCAGATGACGCTGTTTATAAATATATGAACAAATATTCAAATATTCACTTGACAACAAAAAATAAGTATGTTTTAATGAATCCAGCTTGAGGGAGTAGATGGCGCATAAGCGTGGCAAGCCAACATACTGGTTCGCATCAGAACCTGGTTTGTCTTAAATATTGAGACTTGAGTACAGCAGAGCTGTACCCAAAGTCTCTTTTTTATTGGATGCAGCGATGCATCCATTTTTTATTAGGAGGAAGTGCTTATGTATATCACACTGAAAGACGCAATCAAAAAATACGGAGAAGGAGAATCACTGGTTTACGCTTTGGACAAGGCCAATGCAGAGATCGACAAGGGCGAGATCTGTGTCATCCTGGGACCGTCAGGTTCCGGTAAATCCACACTGTTAAATATGCTGGGTGGGCTGGACAGCCTGGACGAAGGAACCATTATCATTGGGGATAGAAATATTTCCGGTTACAGCAAAGAGCAGCTGACTCTCTACAGAAAAGAAGATGTAGGGTTTGTTTTCCAGTTCTACAATCTGATTCCCGACTTGACGGTAGAGGAAAATATTGAGGTGGTTGCTGATATTGCGGAAAAGCCTCTGGATATCGATCAGGTGTTGGAGGCACTGGACATTGAAAAGTATCGCAACAGATTCCCCAGAGAACTTTCCGGCGGCCAGCAGCAGAGAGTGGCAATCGCCAGAGCGATGATCAAGAATCCCAAGATTCTGCTTTGCGACGAGCTGACAGGTGCGCTGGACACGAAGTCATCCAGACATGTTCTTAAGTTCATTGAGAAAATCAATCAGGAATTCGGCACTACCATCATTATCATTACACACAACAAGGCTATCGCTGATATGGCGGACAGAGTGATCTATGTCAGAGACGGTCAGGTGCGTGAAAATCGCATGAACAGTGTGAAGACTGCAGCCGCTGACCTGCAGCTGTAAGGAGGTGCCGTATGAATCTTAGAAAGCGATATTCCAGAAGTTTTAAGAGCAATATGTCCTTCTATGTATCGTCCACGATACTGACAATTACGACACTGTTTCTGTTCTTCATGATGAATCTGGGCGGACACGGCATCCTGGATTTCGGTGAGAAATTCTTCAGCGAGCATCACAGGGAGGACGCCAACTTTTCCAC
>JAKSRX010000117.1 GCA_024403365.1 Acetatifactor sp.
CTCTCAGCAAATATGTATTCGGCGGTGTTCTGGGAAGCTTTGCCTGGGTATTGGCAGTGGTATTGTACTTCGCAGCGAATGTGGTACAGGGACTGGAGTGGAGCACCGGGGATATTGCACCCGTTGTGCTCGTTCCTGTTACGATCTTTGCGGTATTGTTGTCCGTTCTTGTGCCTGTCGAGTTGAAATTCGGCTCAGAAAAGGGTAGAATCGTATTGATGTTGATCTTCGGCGTCGCAGCACTTGCAGCTCTCTTAGGCGGCAAAGCGCTGGCAGCTTTGAACCTTGATACCACCGCCCTGGTGGCAAGACTGGATGCGATCCCTGACGCAGCTATCTATGGTGTGGTGATCGGTATCATTGTATCCTTTGTGGCAGTATCTATTCTGATCAGCGTCAAAGTGATGGAAAATAAGGAGTTCTAACCTATGCAGGAAAAGCAGACCGGCGATATGCAGCCGGAACACAAGCGCCGCAAGCGTTACAGCGGCACCCATCCCAAGCATTTTGCGGAAAAATACAAGGAACATGACCCGGAAAAGTACGGGGATACCATAGCAAAGGTCATCAGCAAGGGCAGTACCCCTGCGGGAATGCACATCTCCATTATGGTGAATGAGATCCTGGACTTTCTACAGATCCGACCCGGACAGACCGGTCTGGACGGTACCTTAGGCTACGGCGGACATACCCGCAAGATGTTAGAAGAACTGAAGGGCTCCGGCCATGTCTACAGTCTGGACATCGATCCCATTGAGATCGTGAAGACGGAGAAGAGACTGAGAGATGCGGGCTTCGGGGAGGATATCTTCACCCCAATCAGGCAGAACTTTGCCAATATCGATCTGGTAAGCGCACAGTATGGCCCCTTTGATTTCTGCATGGCGGACCTGGGTGTCTCATCTATGCAGATCGATAACCCTGAGCGCGGCTTTTCCTATAAACTGGATGGCCCTCTGGACCTTCGACTCGATCCCGAGAAAGGGATCCCTGCCTGGCAGAGACTGTCGCAGATGAACCGTGACGAGATCATCGGCATGTTCGTGGAGAATTCCGACGAACCCTACGCCGACAAGATCGCTTCCGAGATCCTGAAACGCAAGAAAAAGGGCAATATGGTGAAGACCACCACGGACCTTCGAGAAGCTGTCGAGACGGCCCTTGCTTTTCTTCCGAATGATCCGGAGAAAAAGGATATCCTGAAAAAGACCTGTCAGAGAGTGTTCCAGGCGATCCGCATCGATGTAAACAGCGAGTTCGAGGTGCTGGATGCGTTCCTGACCAAACTCCCCGGGATCTTAAAAAGCGGCGGCAGAGTGGCGATCCTGACTTTCCATTCCGGAGAGGACCGATTGGTGAAAAAAGCCTTTGCGCAGTATTACAAAGAGGGAATCTTCTCGGAGATCTCTACAGACGTGATCCGACCCTCCGCGGAGGAGTGTAAGAGCAATCCCAGAGCGCGTTCCACCAAAATGCGCTGGGCGGTAAAGAAATAGAAAACGATAGAAAATAATCTATTGACTTTTGTAAAATCGTTAACTATAATATGTATGATTCATAATGTTTACTAGAGTAAGAGTGGCTGCCAAGGCCACTCTTACTTGCGTGTTAAGGGCGTTTTTGCACCTGACACAGTGTCAAAAGGAGGCAGGTAATATGTCTAAGAGAGAAGATTACGAGTCAAAGACAGAAGCCATTCTTCTTCCCATTGCAGAGCAGTTCGGTGTGAGTATCTACGACATCGAGTATGTGAAGGAAGGCAGTGATTACTATCTTCGCGCATACATCGACAAGCCGGAAGGTGTCAACATCATCGATTGCGAGAATGTGAGCCGCGCTCTTTCCGACGTGCTGGACAAAGAGGATTTCATCGCAGAAAGCTATATCCTAGAAGTCAGCAGCCCCGGACTTGGCAGAACCTTGAAGAAGGATAAGCATCTCGCAGCCAGCATCGGACAGGAAGTGGAGATCAAACTGTTCAAGCCCGTGGACAAATGCAAGGAATTTGCAGGTGTTCTGGAGAGCTTTGATGCAGAGAATCTTACCATTTCTGCGGAGGAAGGAAGTATTACTTTCAAGAGAGAGCAGATCGCATTGATCCGCCTGGCCTTTGATTTTTAGGAAACAGTAACAAGAAACAGAGAAGCAACAGGTCCTAGGGGACCGGAATGGAGGAAAAGGAAAAGAAATGAACAAGGAGTTAGTTGAGGCACTTGATATTCTGGAGAAGGAGAAAGGGATCAGCGAGGAAGCCCTCTTTGAGGCAATCGAGAGCTCACTGCTCACCGCATGTAAGAACCACTTTGGAAAGGCAGACAACGTTAAGGTAGAGATCAACCGCGAGACCGGTGACTTCCTGGTATATGCAGAGAAGGAAGTTGTCGAGACCGCAGAGGAGGTTGAAGATGATGTTCTTCAGATCTCCCTGGAGGCAGCAAAGAAGATCACTTCCAAGGCAAAGGTCGGCGACATCATTCATGTAGAGATCAAGTCCAAGGAATTCGGACGTATCGCTACTCAGAATGCTAAGAACGTTATCCTTCAGAAGATCCGTGAAGAAGAGAGAAGCGTTGTTTACAGCCAGTACTTTGAGAAGGAAAAGGATGTTGTTACCGGCGTAGTTCAGCGTTACATCGGCAAGAACATCAGCATCAACCTGGGTAAGGCAGATGCTATGCTCAACGAGAGCGAGATGGTTAAGGGCGAAGTATTCAAGCCCACCGAGCGTATCAAAGTTTACATCCTTGAAGTTAAGAGCACTCCCAAGGGACCTCGTATCAATGTAAGCCGTACTCATCCCGAACTGGTTAAGCGCCTGTTTGAGGAAGAGGTTACCGAGATCAAAGACGGTACCGTTGAGATCAAGAGCATTGCCCGTGAGGCAGGTAACCGTACCAAGATCGCTGTATGGTCCAACAACCCTAACGTAGATGCAGTCGGTGCTTGTGTCGGCATGAACGGTGCTAGAGTCAATGCCATCGTTGACGAGCTGCGCGGTGAGAAGATCGATATCGTAAACTGGGATGAGAACCCCGGTCTGCTGATCCAGAACGCTCTTTCCCCTGCTAAGATCGTAGCAGTATTCGCAGATCCCGATGAGAAGACCGCAAAGGTAGTTGTTCCCGACTATCAGCTGTCTCTGGCAATCGGTAAGGAAGGTCAGAACGCAAGACTTGCAGCAAGACTGACCGGTTACAAGATCGACATCAAGTCTGAGACCCAGGCTAAGGATGCTCCCGGCTTCCGTTACGAGGATTACCTCGATGACGAGGAGTACGAAGAGTACGAGGACGGCGAGTATACCGGGGAAGGTTACGAGGAATAAGATACAATGGCTAAGAAGATTCCTTTGCGGCAGTGTATCGGCTGCGGCGAAATGAGGGGCAAGAAAGAGATGATCCGCGTACTGAAGACAGTGGAGGATCAGATCTGCCTGGATGCTACAGGCAAGAAAAACGGCAGAGGCGCATATATTTGCAAGAACAAAGAGTGTCTTCAGAAGGCTGCAAAGAACAAGGGACTGGAGCGTTCCTTCAAGATGAGTATTCCCGCAGAGGTATACGCATTGTTAGAGGAGGAATTTGATACCCTTGATGCAGAATAAAGTTTTTTCCCTTTTGGGATTGGCAATGAGAGGACACAGAGTTGTCAGCGGAGAATTGCAGACCCTGGAAGCGATCAAGAAGGGCACCGCAGTGCTGGTGATCCTGGCGGAGGATGCTTCCGAGAACACAAGGAAACTTTTCACAGACAAATGTTCCTTCTATGAGGTGGATGTAGTGACCTATGGCACCAAGGAACAGTTGGGAAGAGCCATCGGCAAGGACGAACGTTCTTCCGTGGGTATTTGTGATGAGGGCCTGGCGAAGGCTGTCGTGGATAAGATGCAGACCGAGCAGTAGCCGTTTTTTCAGAATAAATGGAGGGAAAGCATGGCGAAGATCAGAGTTCACGAACTCGCTAAAGAATTAGATAAACAAAGCAAAGATATTCTGAGCTTTTTGCAGGAGAAGGGCGTAGATGCCAAGGCTGCAAGCAGCTCGGTGGAAGAGGATGTTGCCGAGAGTGTCCGCAAGGCATTCGGTAAAAAGGCAGCAGAACCTACAGTAAAGAAAAACACAAAGGAGGATGTTCAGCCTGTGAAGGAAGAGAATAAGCAGATTTCATCAGAAGAGAAACCGGCAAAGGCTGACACAGTAGAAACCACCGCCCCCGCACAGGGAGCAGGTGCTGTGCCTAAGAAAAAGAAAACAATTATTTTTGTAAACAATGCAAATTCCAAGATGCCCGGACAGAGACCCGCACAGGGTGGTCAGGGCGGCAGACCCATGAACGGACAGGGCGGCAGACCTATGAATGGTCAGGGCGCACGTCCCGCTCAGAACGGAATGCAGGGAAGAAATGCTCAGGGAAATTACGGTGACAGAAGACAGCCCGCACAGGGACAGCCTGCTCGTACCCCTATCAAGCCCCTGACACCTCCTTCTCCTACACCTACCGTTCAGATGGTAGCGAATAAGCCTCAGCCCAAGGCACATCCCGAAGCTGAGACCAAGGAAGTAAAGACAGAGG
>JAKSRX010000118.1 GCA_024403365.1 Acetatifactor sp.
CTTCAGACTTCTTCTTACGTCTTACGCTGGGCTTCTCGTAATGCTCACGCTTACGGATCTCCTGCTGGATACCAGCCTTAGCACAGCTTCTCTTAAAACGACGGAGTGCGCTATCAAGAGTCTCATTCTCTTTAACGATTACGTTTGACATGTTCTTCCCTCCCTTCAGTCCCTCAAGTAACTTGACTGATTTGGGTTATTTATTATGCAAGCGGAAACCTTGCCGCATACACAAACTACATTATAGCACAAAAATCTTATGCGTCAACTACTTTTTTATTTAATCTGGCCATCCAGGATCTTAGCTGCTTCTTCAATTGCCGCGGGAATTCCTGCAGGATTCTTACCGCCTGCCTGAGCCATATTAGGACGGCCACCGCCGCCACCGCCTACCAGTGCCGCAATACCCTTGATCAGGTTTCCTGCATGTGCACCCTGCTTTACAACAGCATCGGTAGCCATAGCGATCATATTGACCTTACCATCCTGATTGGAAAGGAGAACGACTACACCCTCTCCCAGTTTTGCCTTCAGCTGATCTCCCAGATCACGAAGTCCGTTCATATCAACGCCGTCAACAGAGGTTGCGAGGAGTTTCACACCCTTTACTTCCTTCACCTGGTCCATAACATCGCCAAGTGCATTCTGTGCAGCCTTAGCCTTCAGGGATTCGATCTCAGAGCTTAAGCTCTTGATCTCAGCAAGCATGCTCTTCACCTTGTCAGCCAGCATAGCAGGAGTGGTCTTTGCCATGGAAGCTGCTGCGTTCAGAGTTTCCTCTACCTGCTTATAATAAGTGATCACGTTTGCACCGGTGATAGCTTCGATACGACGAACACCTGCTGCAACACCGCTCTCGGAAAGGATCTTGAAGTTCTGGATATCTCCGGTATTCTTTACATGAGTACCACCACAGAATTCCTTGGAGAAATCGCCTACGCTTACGACACGAACGGTAGAACCGTACTTTTCGCCGAACAGAGCCATTGCTCCGGTCTTCTTAGCTTCCTCAATGGTCATTACCTGAGTATTGACATCGATGCATTCCTGGATCTTCTGATTTACGATCTCCTCTACCTTAGCGATCTCCTCAGAAGTCATTGCCTGACCGTAGCTGAAATCGAAACGGGTTCTGGAAGGATCCTGATAGGAGCCCTGCTGATGAACACTCTCACCGAGAACCTCCTGCAAAGCAGCCTGTAAAATATGGGTAGCGGTATGGTTCTTGCAGGTAGCTGCGTGAGTAGCGGTATTTACTGCCATCACTACGCTGTCGCCAACCTTAACAGCCTTAGCAGCAGTTCCGATATGACCGATACGGCCTCCGGGAACCTTCACTGCCTCTGCAACTGCAAATGCTTCCTCTCCGTTTGTCATGATGCATCCGCAGTCACCCTTCTGACCACCCATGGTAGCATAGAAGGAAGTAACATCGGTAACGATCACACCTTCTGCACCTGCAGGAAGGGAATCAACCAGCTTCTCACCATCGGAAATAGCAACGATCTTAGCATCGCAGGTCAGTTTCTCATAACCTACATACTCGGTAACGATGCTCTCATCCAGGGAATCAAATACATTGGAAGTAGACTTCTGAGCAAATGCTGCGTTCTCACGAGCCAGCTCCTTAGCTTCCTCCATACATTTCTTGAAGGCTTCCTCATCAACCTTCAGGCCTTCCTCTTCTGCCATCTCAACAGTCAGTTCCAGAGGGAAACCAAAGGTATCGTAAAGACGGAATGCAGACTTACCATCGATGGTGGTTGCATTCTCACTCTTCTTCACATCCAGGATCTTCTTATATTCTTTCAGACCGTTTTCGATAGTAGCCTCGAAACGGTTGATCTCCTTCTCCAGCTCAGAAAGGATAAACTCTCTGTTTGCGGGAAGCAGGGGATAACTTTCTTTGTAGATATCATCGATATAGATGCTTGCGATCTTGCAGAAATCTGCGGTCTTCAGAGAAAGCATACGTCCGTGTCTTACTGCACGACGGATCAGTCTTCTGAGAACATATCCGGGACCTGCGTTGGAAGGAAGCAGCTTTGCCTCATCACCGATCAGCATAACGCTGGTACGCAGATGGTCAGCAATAATTCTCATGGACTTGGTCAGTTTCTCATCAGCCTCATACTTTACACCGGATACTTCCTCGATGCAGGCAATGATAGGTGCGAAAAGGTCGGTGCGATATACATCGTCAAGGCCGTTCAGGAAAGCAAGGTTTCTCTCCAGACCCCAACCGGTATCTACGTTTTTCTTCTCCAGAGGAGTCAGATGACCGTCATGATGCTTCTCATACTGCATGAATACATCGTTACCGATCTCTGTATACTTGCCGCAGTGACAGCCGGGCTTACAGTCAGGTCCGCAGGGAGGAACATCAGCTACATAGAACATCTCGGAGTCAGGACCGCAAGGGCCGTACTCCAATCCCCACCAGTTGTCTTCTGCAGGAAGGAAGAATACGTTCTCGGGCTTGAATCCGGAAGCGATTCTGAATTTAGCACCTTCCTCATCACGGGGCGCATTCTCATCTCCTTCAAAAACGGTAGCTGCAAGGTGATCTCTGTCAAACTGGAACACATCTGTCAGCAGTTCAAAACTCCACTTACATCTGTCCTCCTTGAAATAATCACCAAGGCTCCAGGAACCCATCATCTCAAAGAAAGTCAGATGGCTCTTGTCACCGATACCGTCGATATCATTGGTTCTGACACAACCCTGTACATTACAGAGTCTGGTTCCCAAAGGATGCTTCTTACCAAGCAGGTAAGGCATAATGGGCTGCATTCCGGCTACATTGAACATTGCACCGGTGGAACCGTCGGATACAAGAGATACTGCTCCTACATCCACATGGCCGCGTTCTTTATAGAAATTGATCCAGGAATTTCTAAGTTCATTAGAAGTAAATTTTCTCATTTTTATTCCATGCCTTTCTAAAAATCATTCCAGAAAAAAATCTTTATTATTTTAGCACTAAACTTTCTGTTTGTATAGCAGATTTTTACTCATCCTCTTCATCCAGAACTTCGATCAGTTCCTCTCGAGTCAGGGTGATGGCCTCATGATCTCCGCGCTTCAGTGCTGCCTCAAAAGCGGTGATATATCGGTCCAGTCTCTTACGTCTGTCGCCGAGACTTTCCTCATACATACGCTCCGCGCGAAGCAGTACCAGACGGTTCTCCTCGTAATCTCTGGGCTGTACCTTCAGGTAAGCCAGCTCTTCCATACGCTTGGCGATCTCTTCTTCCGACATCTGGTTATCCAGGCCCTTGATGATCATCTTCTTGGTCTCTCCGGTGGAGACTACTGTGATCTGAACCTCCAGCAAAGAGTTGATGTCATAAGTATAAGTAACATCTATGGACTCGGTACCCTTGGGTCCTTTGGGTACATTCACTTCCAGTTCTCCCAGGAAAAGATTGTTCTTGGCAAATCTGCTTTCTCCCTGAAGGACACGGACTCTCACCTTATCCTGATTATCTCTTACAGTGAAAAGTCTCTCGGTATGGCTGGCAGGGATCACGGTATTTCTCTCGATAATGGGGCAGAAACGACCATCCTCAAAATGACCTTCCTCATACTCCACTACCACTTCCGTACCAAGGGTAAAGGAGCAGACATCCGTCAGAATGATCTCCTTCACTTCCTCCTTACGTTCCTTCATTGCCGCCTGTACCGCAGCGCCCAAAGCAACGGTCTCATCAGGGTTTAAGTTGGTGTCCGGGAACTTACGGAATAAACGGATCAGGAAATCTCTCACAATGGAAAGTCTGGTAGCACCGCCGATCAAGATCACTTCATCGATATCGGACAGTCTCAGTCCCGCATCCGCAAGGCTTTTCTTTACAGGCTCCTTGATCTTGGTAAGCAGGTCTTCGCAGGCCTCCTCATACTCTTTGTATGTAATGGTCTGCTCAAGTTTCTCCTCGTGATAGAGGAAAGAGATCGTGACCTCAGGCATATCACTGATGGCACACTTTGCCTTCTCAGCCTGTCTGTAAAGTCTCACCTGTTCCTTTTCATTCAGATCAGACATCTGGAGTTTCGCCTTATGCAGGAACAATTTTACCATCACCTGCGTGAAATCCTCACCGCCCAGATAATTATCGCCGGCTACCGCTCTTACTTCCAGAATATTGTGATACAGTTCCAGAATAGATACGTCGAAAGTACCGCCGCCCAGGTCAAATACCAGGAATCTGGTATCCTTTGTCTTGTCATACAAGCCGTAGGCAACCGCAGCAGCTGTGGGCTCGGAGATCATTCTCTCAACCTTTAAGCCTGCCAGTTCTCCGGCGCGCTTCGTGGCTTTACGTCTCTTATCATCAAAATATGCAGGAACACTGATGACAGCCTCTGTCACCTCTTCTCCCAGGAAAACTTCCGCATCTTCCTTCAGAGCACGAAGTACCATGCTGGATAAT
>JAKSRX010000119.1 GCA_024403365.1 Acetatifactor sp.
CAGGAATTGTTCCTCAAAGTACAGTTTTCCGCCCTCGTCTCTGATCAGCACGTAGTCGAATTCCATTATTTCATCAAGACTCATCGTCATCTTTTTGCCGTCGATGGGGATCTCCCGGGTAAAGGTCGGCTCTGTATAGAGCACCATGCCCTCCTGCAGAGAGATAAAAAACTTGTCATTGAAATAAGTCTTCACCTGATCCAGGTCAAAATAAACACGGCCGTCAAATACTCTGACTCTCTCGTCGATCAGTTCATTGCCAAGGACCACGGCCAGTTCGCCGTCTGCATTTCCTTCTGCCAGCCCGCCGCCGAAATACTCGTCCAGGTCAGCCATTTCCTTACTGTATGAATATTTGTCGGCGATCTGTTTTCCGAAACCGAAATATCCCACAACGCCGATCAGAATGATTGCAATTAATATCGGAATGATTCTTTTCATATGCCCTCTTTATATCTAATAGTAATAGTGCCCGTTTGAAACATTTTTATCAAAAACGAGCAACTACATCATATCATACTATTATCTTTCCGTCATTATCTTTTAAAAATAATCCGCCACCGCCTGCAGCATGAGAGGCAATCCGTTTTCTGACAGACGGCGCGGATCACGAAGGAGGCACCCTTCTTTTACTGCTTCTTTACCCGATCAAACCGAATCTGAATGATTTTGCCGGCATCGTTATAAATACAGTCCATCATATACGGGCCGGTGCCGTCTTCCCGCACCGCGTTGGTTGCGGCATACCCGGGACTGACCTCCCTGCCTTCCATGATGACTTCTCCGCCTTCCCTGCGCACGGATCTCAAGTAGGACTTCATTTTCCTTCTCTCGCTATCCGGTTCGGTGGGCTTATTTATACCTTTGCTCACTGCTTCACCTCCTCTCACAGAAATGATCAGAGTCCAAAAAGAATGTGATGAATCGTAAATGCTCCGGCAAGCCTTAACAGAAATTGTCATAAGAAACGACCTGAAATGAATTATGAATGTGAAAAAATAGTGAAATACTATGACAGTGCAGACGCATGTAATGTCAACACTTGCAAGACGAATAAAATATTCGCGATAAAATGATATAAATGATAAAAAATGTGAATAATGGGAGGAACCTCCCGTAAGATGGGCTGCGCCCGAAAAAAGCACCAGACTCCCCTCCGGCTGTGATTACCGGAAGCATTTACAAATGAAATTATAACTGTTAATCATCATTATTTCAAGCATTTCGTAACGAATTATAAAAAATGAGTAAACAATTTTCCCATCTATTGACGTGTTTTTTGTAAAAAGATATGATTATTATGTAAAAGAAAGGAGGTCTATCGTATGAAAATAGAACGAGTCAATGAAAACCAGATCCGATGCACTCTCACGAGAGAAGATCTGATCAGCCGCGACATCAAGCTCAGCGAACTCGCTTACGGCACTGACAAGGCAAAGACCCTTTTCCGCGACATGATGCAAATGGCCAGCCGAGATTTCGGCTTTGAGGCGGAGGAAGTTCCGCTGATGATAGAAGCAATTCCCCTGAATGCGGATTGTATCGTACTGATCATTACCAAGGTGGAGGATCCCGAGGAGTTGGATACCCGCTTCTCCAAATTCGCTCCATCCGTTACCGAAGAGGACGACCTGGAGGATATCCTTCCGGAGGACTTCGGCGAAGCAATGGATGCCCTGAGCAAGCCTGTAAACACAGCCCCCGTTGTTTCCGAAGAAATTTCCATGGCAGATCTGTCTTCCGTGGAGAGCAAGGAGCCGGAAGCCCTGTGCACCGTATTCCGTGCCCTTTCCATGCAGCAGGTGATCTCCGCAGCCCGCCTTATCACAAAGGGATTCCGCAGCGAAAGTTCTCTCTATAAGGGAAAGGACGGCGCCTTCTTTTTGCTTCTGCAGGAGAAAGGCAAAGAACAGGCATCTTTCCGTAAGGCCTGCAATACTCTCTCCGAGTACGGTCTGCTTCGTCGCGGAAGCCAGACTACCCGAAGTTTCCTGTCAGAGCACTGTGAGACTCTGATCGCAGCCGATGCGATCCATGTTCTCGGCAACCTGTAATTTTTGCCTGCAAGACAACAAAAAGCCCCCGGAGCTTATGCTCCGAGGGCTTTCTTTTTCCTAATTAAACTGCTGCGATCGCTTTCATCAGTTCATCGATATCGATACCGTGTACCAATGCTGCCTCCTCAAGGGACTCGCCCTGTGCGGAAGGACATCCGAGACAATGCATACCTGCCTCGAGAAGTACGGGAGCAACTTCAGGATTGCTGCGAATGATCTCGCCGATAGTCATTTCCTTAGTAATTCCGGTCATTTCTGTTCTCCTTTCCACGTGAATACGTCTTCACTGGATACATTATATTACTTTCCCCCAATACTGACAAGTTATTCTTCACTAACAATATTTCCCTCCCTTGTATACAAAAAAGAACATTCTTGTACCTTGACTGTATAGTCCCTTTTTCTTATAATGATACTAAGGATTAGAAGAATTTTTATTCTTTAATTATACTAATTCAATTTTATAGGAGGCATTTCATTATGAAACCAATTGAAACTACTTTTGTACGTGGCAAGTGGGACAAGGAAGTTAACGTTCGTGACTTCATCCAGAGAAACTATCATCCCTATGATGGCGATGACGCTTTCCTGGCTGGTCCTACCCAGAACACCAAGGATCTGTGGGCAATGGTACTTGACCTGCAGAAGAAGGAAAGAGAAGCAGGCGGCGTTCTTGATATGGACACCAAGGTTGTTTCTACTATCACTTCTCACGGCCCCGGCTATCTTGATAAGAGCAAGGAGACCATCGTAGGTTTCCAGACTGACAAGCCCTTCAAGAGATCCCTTCAGCCTTACGGCGGTATCCGTATGGCAGAGAAGGCTTGCTCCGACAACGGCTACGAAGTAGATCCCGAGATCTCTGAGTTCTTCTCTACTCACAGAAAGACTCACAACGCAGGTTGTTTCGATGCTTACAACGCAGAGATGAGAGCTTGCCGTTCTTCCCATATCGTTACCGGTCTTCCTGATGCTTACGGACGTGGACGTATCATCGGCGACTACAGACGTGTAGCTCTGTACGGTATCGACAGACTGATCGAGGACAAGCTTGCTCAGAAGGATTCCACCGGACGTGTTATGACCGACGATGTTATCCGTCTTCGTGAAGAGATCTCCGAGCAGATCGTTGCTCTGAAGATGATGAAGGAAATGGCAGCTTCTTACGGTTGCGATATTTCCAACCCCGCTACCAACGTTAAGGAAGCTATCCAGGCTACCTACTTTGGTTATCTGTGTGCAGTTAAGGAGCAGAACGGTGCAGCTATGTCCCTTGGACGTACTTCTACCTTCCTTGACATCTACGCTGAGAGAGACCTTGCAAACGGCACCTTCACTGAGGAAGAGATCCAGGAGTTCGTTGACCACTTCATCATGAAGCTTCGTTGCATCAAGTTCGCTCGTACACCTGAGTACAACCAGATCTTCGCTGGTGACCCTGTATGGGTAACCGAGTCCCTCGGTGGTGTTGGTGTTGACGGCCGTCACATGGTTACCAAGATGAGCTTCCGTTACCTGAACACCCTTTACAACCTGGGTGCTTCACCTGAGCCTAACCTGACTGTTCTCTGGTCCACCAGACTTCCTGAAGGCTTCAAGAGATTCTGTGCTAAGGCTTCCATCGAGACCTCTTCCATCCAGTATGAGAACGATGATCTGATGAGAGTAACTCACGGTGATGACTACGGTATCGCTTGCTGCGTATCCTCCATGAGAATCGGTAAGGAAATGCAGTTCTTCGGCGCACGTGCAAACCTTGCTAAGTGTCTGCTGTACGCTTTGAACGGTGGTGTCGACGAAGTTACCAAGAAGCAGGTTGGTCCTAAGTATCGTCCTGTTTCCGGTGATGTTCTTGAGTACCAGGATGTATATGACAAGTTCATGGATATGATCGAGTGGCAGGCAGATGTTTATGTTAACACCCTGAACATCATCCACTACATGCATGATAAGTACTGCTATGAGAGAGCAGAGATGGCTCTTCATGACAGAGACGTTAAGAGATATTTCGCAACCGGTATCGCAGGTCTTTCCATCGTTGCTGACTCCCTTTCCGCTATCAAGTACGCTAAGGTTGAAGTTATCCGTGACGAGGACGGCATCATCGTAGACTTCAAGACCACCGGCGATTTCCCTAAGTACGGTAACGACGACGATCGCGTTGATACCATCGCTCAGGATATCGTTCATAAGTTCATGACCGCTGTAAGAAGACATCATACCTACAGAAACGGTGTTCCTACCACTTCCATCCTTACCATTACCTCTAACGTAACCTACGGTAAGGCAACCGGTAACACCCCTGATGGACGTAAGAAGGGCCAGCCTTTCGCACCCGGTGCTAACCCTATGCACGGCCG
>JAKSRX010000012.1 GCA_024403365.1 Acetatifactor sp.
CCGACCTTGCTTCCGGTAAGAAGATCGGTGCTTTCGGTCTTACCGAGCCCGGTGCCGGTACTGATGCTCAGGGTCAGCAGACCAAGGCTGTTCTTGATGGTGACGAGTGGGTCATCAACGGTTCCAAGTGCTTCATCACCAACGGTAAGGAAGCTGATGTTTACATCGTGATCGCTGTTACCGGTAAGATCGAGAAGCGCGGCAAGATCCAGAAGGAGATCTCTGCATTCATCGTTGAGAAGGGTACACCCGGATTTACTTTCGGTACCAAGGAAAAGAAGATGGGTATCCGTGGTTCATCCACTTACGAGCTGATCTTCACTGACTGCCGTATCCCTAAGGAGAACCTCCTTGGCGCTAAGGGTAAGGGCTTCGGTATCGCAATGCATACTCTTGACGGCGGACGTATCGGTATCGCTGCTCAGGCTCTTGGTATTGCTGAGGGTGCTCTTGAGACCACTATCGCATATGTTCAGGAGAGAAAGCAGTTCGGCAGATCTATCGCTGCATTCCAGAATACTCAGTTCCAGCTTGCTGACATGGCAACCAAGGTTGAGGCTGCTAAGCTTCTTGTTTACAAGGCTGCTCGCAAGAAGGATGAGTACAAGACCAATCCTAAGATTTCTTACTCTGTAGAAGCTGCTCAGGCTAAGCTTTACGCTGCTGAGGTTGCTATGGAAGTTACCACTAAGGCTGTTCAGCTCCACGGTGGTTACGGTTACATCAGAGAGTACGATGTAGAGCGTATGATGCGTGACGCTAAGATCACTGAGATCTACGAAGGAACCAGTGAGGTTCAGAGAATGGTTATTTCCGCTAACATCATTAAGTAATTAGCCAACCGTTCATGTAATGCAGAATAGAAAATAAGGAGATATATACAATGAAGATTGTTGTTTGTATTAAGCAGGTACCCGATACAAAGGGTGGCGTTAAATTTAATCCAGACGGAACTCTTGATAGAGGCGCAATGCTCGCTATCATGAACCCTGATGACAAGGCTGGTCTGGAAGCTGCACTGAGACTGAAGGATCAGTATGGCGCAGAAGTAACTGTTATTACCATGGGTCTTCCCAAGGCTGCAGATACTCTTCGTGAGGCTCTTGCAATGGGCGCTGACAAGGCAATCCTTGTTACCGACAGAGTACTTGGTGGTGCTGATACCTGGGCTACCTCCACAACTCTTGCAGGCGCACTGAGAAATATCGATTATGATCTCATCATCACCGGCCGTCAGGCTATCGATGGTGATACCGCTCAGGTTGGTCCTCAGATCGCTGAGCATCTTGGACTTCCCGTAATCTCTTACGCTCAGGATCTTAAGATCGATGGAGATAAGGTTGTAGTTCAGAGAATGTATGATGACAGATATCATGTAGTTGAGGCTCAGATGCCCGCTCTGGTAACTGCTCTTGCTGAGCTGAATGCTCCCCGTTACATGACTCCCGGCGGAATCTTCGATGCATGTGATGCAGAAGTTATCACCTGGGGCAGAGCTGATCTGAAGGATGTTGATGACAGCAACCTTGGACTTAAGGGTTCACCCACCAAGATCGCTAAGGCATCCGATAAGGTTCGTAAGGGTGCAGGCGAGAAGGTAGCTCCTGATTCCGCAGAAGAAGCAGTAGCTTACGTAATCGGCAAGTTCAAAGAGAAGCACATCATCTAATATAGGAGGCAAACCATGGTAACCAATAATATTGAAGAATACAAGGGCGTATATGTGTTCGCCCAGCAGGTAGACAATGAAATCAGCGGTATTGCACTTGAGTTGCTTGGCAAAGGTAAGGAACTCGCTGCAAAGCTTGAGACCGAGGTAACCGCTGTTCTGATCGGTTATAAAGTAGCTGACTTGGCAGACAAGTTGGCAGAGTACGGCGCTGACAAGGTTATCCTTGTTGACGATCCCGAGTGTGAAGTATACAGAACTGAGCCTTACGCTCATGCTCTTGCTTCCGTAATCAACGAGTTCAAGCCTGACATCATGCTTGTAGGTGCAACCGCAATCGGTCGTGACCTTGGTCCTACCGTTTCCGCTAGAGTTGCAACCGGTCTGACCGCTGACTGTACCGTTCTTGAGATCGGTGATTTCCCTCTCGTAGCAATCCCCGGCCAGGAGCAGAAGCACAATCAGCTGCTGATGACCCGTCCTGCATTTGGTGGTAACACCATCGCAACCATCGCTTGTCCTGACAACCGTCCTCAGATGGCAACCGTTCGTCCCGGCGTTATGCAGAAGATCGATCCCATCGTTGGCGCTAAGGCAAACGTTATCGAGTTCAACCCCGGCTTCACTCCTAACAACAAGTACGTTACCATTAAGGAAGTTGTTAAGGCAGTATCTGACACCGTAGATATCATGGATGCTAAGATCCTTGTTTCCGGTGGTCGTGGTGTTGGCAGCGCAGAGAACTTCAAGATCCTTGAGGATCTGGCAGAGGTTCTTGGCGGTACCGTATCCTGCTCTCGTGCAGTTGTAGATTCCGGCTGGAAGCCTCGTGACCTCCAGGTTGGACAGACCGGTAAGACCGTTCGTCCTCAGATCTACTTCGCAATCGGTATTTCCGGTGCAATTCAGCACGTTGCAGGTATGGAAGAGTCCGACCTGATCGTAGCTATCAACAAGGACGAGGATGCTCCTATCTTCGACGTAGCTGACTACGGTATCGTAGGCGACCTGAACAAGATCGTTCCTGCTCTGACCGCAGCTCTGAAGGCTGAGAAGGCTAACAAGCAGTAATTATTCGGTTCAAAAACCCAGGGCCCTGAGGCGAAAGCTTCAGGGCCTTTTTATTTCTTAAAAATATTTTATAAACACTTCCAAGCCTTGCACAGGGGCCTTGCAATTGTTATAATCGTAACTGTCGGGTGTAAAACCATATTGCCCGAAAGGAGGCTCCCATGGCGAAAGAAAAAGAAGTGAAGACCAATGCCATGCGCATATTGGAAACCATGAAGATCCCTTATGAATCTCATACTTATGAGTGTAAGGAATTCATCGACGGACTGCAGATCGCAGATATGTTGGGAGAGCCTTACGATAAGGTTTACAAGACCCTGGTGACCGTGGGAAACAGCAAGAATTATTATTGCTTTGTCATCCCCATCGCCGAGGAACTGGACCTGAAAGCTGCAGCAAGAAGCGTGGGAGAGAAGAGCGTAGAGATGCTGCATGTGAAGGACATCAACGCTGTGACCGGCTATATTCGCGGCGGCTGTACTGCCATCGGTATGAAGAAGCAGTATGTGACCAGAGTGGATGAGAGTGCCATTTTACTGGAAAAAATGATCGTCAGCGGCGGCAAACTTGGCCTGCAGCTGGAACTGGCTCCCGATGACCTGCTGAAGGCTTCTCAGGGAGAGTACGCGGATATCATCCGCCATTAGTCTGGGGAAAACGAATGAAGAGAAATGTGAGCCTGGCCGAGATCTCGGACGGACGTTTGTATAAAGAAAATGATATGGTCAAAGCCGATTGCCACGGCTGTAAGAATTGTCACCTCTGCTGCACCGGCATGGGAGAATCCATTGTCCTGGATCCCTATGATGCCTGGAGATTGCAGAAGGGAACCGGAAAAGGCCTTCAGGAGCTCTTAGGAGAGGGCAAATTGGAGCTTCATGTGGTGGATGGGTGTATTTTACCCAATCTGGCAATGAATGGCCCTGATGAGGCTTGCAGCTTCTTAAATGAGGAGGGGCGATGCAGCGTGCATAGTTACCGCCCCGGCATCTGCAGACTTTTCCCTTTGGGCAGATATTATGAGAACGGAGACTTCACCTACTTTCTGCAGACGGGAGAGTGTGCGGAACAGAACCGTTCCAAAGTCAAGGTAGAGAAATGGATCGACACGCCCGGACTGAAGCGCAATCATAAATTTGTTCGTGACTGGCATTATTTCCTGAATGCAGTGGAGGAAGCGGTCACAGGTCGAGAGGACAGCGAATTTGCCAAAGGAATCAACATGGCAGTATTGACCGCGTTTTATTTCCTGCAGGCAGACACAGAGGAAGCGTTCTATGCACTCTTTGAGGAGCGAAGGGAAGCTCTCATCGCCCAATATGATCTGAAAGTACAATAAGAAGGATAGTAACCGAATGGATAACGATAGATTTGAAGAGACAGACGAGGAGATCCATCTTCGTCGAATGCGCCGCATCGAGCAGATGAAGCGCGAGAAGGCAAAAGCAGAGAAAATGCGGAAAAAGCTGATGTTTCTTGGCTCCGCAGGCGTATTGACCGTTGCGGTCATTGCCGTAATTGCCATTTTGATCGGTAAAATGGGACAGAAAACTGCCCCGGAGAAGACCCTGGCAGTGGCGGCGACACCTTCTGCAGAGACCCAGGTGCAGGCAACACCGGTTCCCACAGCGGAACCCACACCCGAGCCTAAACCGGTATTTCAGATCGTGCCTTTTACCGCATCCAAGACCGATCAGACCAAGGGCATGTCCGACGAGATCATCAGTGAGTACGGTGTTGTCATCGATGTGAATAAGCAGGAGATCCTAGCGGCAAGAAATGCTTATGATACCATCAGTCCTGCATCCATGACCAAGATCCTGACGGTATATACAGCGGCCAAGCGATTAGGCCTTACCGGCGAGGATTGGGCTGACAGCGATATTTTGAAGGATAAGTTCACCATCACCATCGAGATCACGGATTACAGTTTTGTCCACGACTGCAGCAACGTAGGTTTTGACGTGGGAGAGGAAGTACCTGTTAAGGACCTGTTCTACGGGACCATCCTTCCCTCCGGTGCAGATGCAGCGGTAGGCCTGGCAGATTATGTGGCAGGCAGTCATGAAGCCTTCGTGGATATGATGAATGAGGAGCTGAAGGAACTGAACCTTTCCTCCACATCACATTTTACCAACTGTGTGGGACTTTATGACAAGAATCATTACACCACAGTCTATGATATGGCTGTGATGCTGAAAGCGGCTATGGACATTCCTTTCTGCAGAGAGGTGCTGGGAGAGCGACTCCATGTGACAGAGCCTACAGCACAGCATAGCGAAGGTCTGGAATTGTCCAACTGGTTCATTCGCCGTATCGAGGATAAGGATACCCATGGAACCGTCATCGGGGCCAAGACAGGCTTCGTGGTACAGTCCAAGAATTGTGCAGCCAGCATGGCACAGGATAAGAATGGAAAAGAATATATTTGCGTAACGGCAGGTTCCACCAGCTCCTGGAAGTGCATTTATGACCAGGTGGCATTATATCAGAAGTGGCTGCCGGAATAACGAGATCAGGAACAATACAAACAGGAATAAAAAACTCCGCTTATTTTAAGCGGAGTTTTTTTGTTAATGATAGTCTTTCAAATTGTCTTCGATTCGCCCCAGATATTCGATGATCCTCTTTTTCTCCTTGTCGGAAAAGTCCCGAAAGCAGGCATCTTCGATGCGATTCATGATCTGAGCTACCTGTTCCGCGGTCTCGCGGCCTTTGGCGGTGAGGAAGATCTGATAGCCATGCTTGCCGCCGGGAACCCGGGCTTCCTTCTTCTCCACCAGCCCTTTGAATATCATGTTGGTGAGAAGAGAGGTCATGGTAGCAGGCTTGACACCGCATTTTTCGGAAAGTTCCTTCTGCAGCAGTCCATCGTTGTGATAGAGCCGCAGCAGGATCTTGGGCTGTCCTTCCGACAGATCCAGTTTGGAGAAAGCGTTTCTGCAGACCTGCTGGTGCATACTCTGAGCATGAATCAAAGCAGCATTCAGTGATTCACTCATATGAGAACCTCCTAGGCTTCAAAACAGAATACATTCCAGGACAAAGGCTTCAATTCTGCCTTCAGAACGCCTTGTTCCATGCTGCAATTCGTGATGATATTGGGCTTGATGGCATTGGGAAGATCAAAGGTGTTGCTGACTTCCAGATCAGCGGAGTAGAGTTCGCGCTGTGCCTTGAATTTCAGACCTTCGAATGCCTTCAGATCCAGTTCTACAGGGTAGGAGGTGTCGGCATTGCGGTTGATAACGAATACGTTCAGTTTGCCGTTCTCCTTGTCCAGAGCGGCTGCTACATCCACGTAAGGAACGCCTTCCTTGCCGGTATACTGTGAGGTGTCATCGATGGCATAACCGGGCATATCGTAGGTCTCACATTCGGTGGATGTGCGAAGGCTGGTGCCTTTACAATATTGAATCATATCCATGAATGCGTAGTGGGAAGCACTCTTCCATACATTGTCGTGGTCGGAAGCGCAGAGTGCGCCGAGACCTCCGGTCATACAGCCGATCTTTACGCGGTCTGCATGACGAACCAGTGCCAGCTGAATGCTTGCCATGGACAGAGCATGGATCATATCTCCGCCGGGGAAGAAACGATGGTTCATCTTGTCGGGATCGTGGAGAATGTACTTTCTCTCAGGATTGAATACATAATGGTTTCTATACAGGTTGTGAGGGCCATAACCGGGATGCAGAGGGCTGTTGGGACGGATCATAGCGCCGTACTCATCCAGAGAGAGCATCAGCTTCTTGGGAGAGCGCATCTTAGCCTGGATCACATCTGCCAGAGCCACTTCGGTATTGATGAAGTCCTCATAGTAGTGAGAACCGCCCAGAAGGCATCTGTAATCCCCTTCAGGAGCACTATGATAGTGATGCAGGGAAATATAGTCAACAGACTCGAAACACTCCTGTAAAACGTCTTCCTCCCACTGAGGATAGTGATCCATGAAAGGAGCGGAGGAGCCGCAGACTGCAGTCTCAATGGAAGGATCGATCCATTTCATAACTTTGGAGACTTCGTTGGCGAAGATACCGTAGCCCTTGGGATTCTTCTCCCAGGAGCCTAGCTGCCAGGGACCGTCCATCTCGTTGCCAAGGTACCAGGTCTTGACCTTATAAGGATCTTCATGGCCGTTCTTGCGGCGAAGATCGGACCAGTAGGTGCCGCCGGGATGATTGGTGTATTCTACGATGTCCATAGCATCCTGCATGGTGCCGGTGCCCAGGTTGACGGTATAGAGAGATTCGGTGCCGATGGCCTCTGCCCACTGCAGATATTCATCGTGGCCGACCTCGTTGGTAATATACTGATACCAGGCGGGATCCAGGTGGACCTTGCGCTGATCCTTGGGACCGATGGAATCCTTCCACTGCCAGCCGGAGACGAAGTTGCCGCCGGGCAGACGACAGGCGGGCATGCCGGTCTCTTTCAGAGCCTTGATGACATCGGTACGAAAACCGTTGGCATCAGCGGTGGGGTGCTTGGGGTTGAACATGGTTCCGTTTACCATGGTTCCGATAGGCTCTAAGAAAGTACTGAAGAGTCGCGGGGAGATCTCACCGATCTCAAAAGAAGGGTGAAGCGTGATTTTTGCAGTTGTTCCCATAAGTAATTCCTCCAATAGTTTGAATACGAATTAGAAATCTAATTTATAATCTAATCATAGTATGTTTTCTGTTTCCAGTCAATAGCGACTTCCGCGAAGAATGGTTGATTTTACGGCGTTTTTGCTCTATAATATAGGTTGATTCTACTGACTAATTTTGAATAATAACGGAGGACCCGAAATGGGAAATATTGATAAGTACGATTATGAATTACAGGAGCATCGAGAGGACTTAAAGTTTGGTGTTACATTGAATTTTAAATCCATGATGGGAAGACTCTCCAGACTGGAAGAGGAGACCAGAGAGGTGACTGAGGAATACCCCAAGAGTGAGCTGAAGAAGATCTGGCTGGGCTGTATGGCAGGTATCTTTCTGTTTGCATTGATATCCTACAGTTATATCATCTTTGTTACTCTGCCTATTATCTTTTTCTATGTGCTGGCGCTTCGTAATCTCTTTAAGACCTGGAAGCACTTCGGTTACAAGTCCGGTTACCTCTGGAAGATCACCATCCCTACCCTAGTGGTGGCTGTTGCGGTAGCAGTGGGATTGCAGCTTCTGATCATGGGTTAACAGGACAGACAGGAGGTCTTTATGGACATTCGGCAGGCATGCGATAAGTTGGAACAATTAAAAGAAGAAATACATAAAGAGTTCATCGGTAAGGACGAAGTACTGGACAATTTGCTGGTTTGTCTTCTGGCCGGAGGACATGTGCTTTTGGAGGATGTGCCCGGCATCGGTAAGACCACCCTGGCGAAAGTCCTTGCCAAGTCAGCAGGTTTATCCCTGGGCCGTATTCAGTTTACCCCTGATACGTTACCCGGAGATATCACCGGTATCAGTGTCTATGATATGCAGAGCGGAGAGTTTCGCTGGAAGCAGGGTCCTGTTATGAATCAGATCCTGCTGGCAGATGAGATCAACCGTACTTCTCCCAAGACCCAGGCCGGTCTCTTAGAGGTCATGGCGGAGGGCCAGGTGACGGTAGATGGCAAGTCCTTTGCTTTGCCGGAGCCTTTTATGGTCATCAGTACCCAGAACCCTGTGGAATTTGCGGGAACATATCCCTTGCCGGAAGCACAGATGGACCGATTCATGATGAAACTGTCCATGGGTTATCCCGAGAAAGAGCAGGAGTTTAAGATCGCCAAGGCTTTGCTTGCGAAAAATGCCGAAGAAGCGGAAGAACAGCAGACCTCGGAGGGTGTGTTGAATGCTGCGGATATCCTGGAGATCAGGAAACTTACCGGAGAGGTAAGGGTCAGCGATGCTGTGATCAACTATATCGAAAGTATCATTGCCGAGACCAGAAAAGAGGAACGTTTCCGCTTAGGCGGCAGCACCAGAGCATTGCTTGCCTTGCTGCAGGCTTCTCAAGCCAAAGCCCTTCTGGACGGCAGAGATTTTGTGAAACCCGATGACGTGAAGGCACTGGTCACTCCTGTGCTTGCACACAGAATGGTACTTTCTACAGAGGCCAGAAGACAGAAAGTATCTGTAGAACGTATTCTGACCGAAATTTTGACACATGTGAGGATTCCGGCATGACACGCAAGAGACTGATATGGTTCGTGCTGTGGTTTCTCTCTCTCGTGTTTGTATCTATCAGAGGAGGAGCCGCAAGCTACGGCTTCTTCTTTTTTTTCACCATGATCCCAGTCATTTCCTATGCTTATCTGATCGCAGTGCTTTTGCAGTTCGGTATCTACCAGGACCTGGAAAGTAGAGTGATGGTAGCGGGAGAGCCGGGAAAATATACTTTCAAATTGCAGAATGAAGGGTTCCTTACCATGAGCAGCATCAAGGTAAGTATGTTCCCGGATTTCTCTTATGTAGAAAACATACCCGACGGAATCGAGTTTGAACTTCTGCCCGGGGAGACCTATACCTACGACACCAGAATGGTGGCAAGGTACAGAGGTAATGTGCGCGTGGGCGTACAGAAACTGATCCTCACGGATTTTCTGGGCCTTTTTACTCTGAGATACAGGCTTCCCAGTACTCTGGAGGCTATCGTGATCCCCCGCATCCCTTCCCCTGAGGAGATGCAGATCGGGGAGACGGCAGAGATCTTCCTGAAGGAGAACCGCAAGAAGCAGGACGAACCGGATATGACGGTGCGGGATTATGCAGAGGGGGACAGTATGCGCCGCATTCACTGGAACGCCTCCGCAGTGTCCGGAAAACTGAAGACCAGACTATATACCGGGGAACAGCAAAACGGTGTGGGCATTTATTTTGATGCCCTTCGCGTGGGCAAGAAGCCCCTGGAGTATCTGCCCGGAGAGAACCGCATCCTGGAACTGGTGTTGGGACTGGCGCAGACTTATTCCCTGGAGGGGCAGGCAGTCAGTGTGGGCTATGCCAGGGATACGGCAGAAGGTAAGTCATTGAAAATTACGGAACTGGAGAATTATTCCGGCTTTGATTACTTATACAGCGAGATGCAGGAAGTCATTTTTGACAGCAAGCCCGCAAAGGGTGCCGTGGCAGACTGGGCGGCACAGATGAAAGAACAGGGCATAGGACAGAAGTTGTTCGTGCTTTTGCAGCGGGTGACGAAAGCAGAGGCGGCAGAACTTGCAGATCTGTCCGACTGTGGCTTTGAACTGACTGTTTTTGCTGTGGATGCAGATCCCCAGACCCTGGAGTATCTGGAGGGACTGAAGGTCCTCACTCTCAGCGGAAAAGTGCAAAGCGAAAATGTAAGTTATGAACCGCCACGATTGCTACGCAATCATGGCAAAGAAAGGAGGCTATTATATGAAGTCTCTGAAACTTTCCGATGAGATGGCGGCTATGCTCTTTCAGGGTATTTCCGCGATGCTTGTAAGCTTTCTGTTCCTCTTTGCCTTTGGCAGTAAACTGGGTATACACCGGGTAGATTGGATGCCTGTGGCGGCAGTGATCACAGGTTCTTTCTTGGTGGCGTTCTGGTGGAAGCGTCCCTGGGGACAGAAACTCTGGGGCATATTATTGGTGCTTCTGGTGGCGGCGGTGGTCCATTTCCTGGTGGGTTTTGAGACCATGAAACTTTTCTGGTTCACCTACGGAAGATGGTTGAACGGTATTCCTGCCGAGACCGAAGAACTGCGAAGTGCTTATATCCTCCTGCAGACATTGTGGATCGTCCTGGCTGTGGGAGTGTTTACGGGCCTTACCGTAGGGCAGAGATTTGTAGAGTGGATCCTGGGACTTGCGGCTGTGGTCCTGTTAGTTTTGTCCTATCTGAATGTTTATACTTTAAATCGCACGGCGGTGGCGTTTTGTCTGATCTACTGCCTGTTCGTATTCGTAGGTTTCTACTGGCTGTTCTGGGAGAAGAGGCGAAATGCGGAGAATCCTGTGGCCAGAAGCAGAAAATACAGAGTCTTTCTGACGCCTGTGTTCCTGGTATTTCTGGTGCTGTTGTTGTATGCTCCGGTGAAGGACACCCCTATGGAGTGGACGGCCATCAAGAGGATCATGGTGTTGATCGAAGATCGTTTCACCGAGTGGAAACTGAATCGACCGGGAGCGGGGCAGAATGAATTTGAGATGACCATGAGCGGTATGGACGGAGATCCGGGCGGTAAACCTTCGGAGAATCCTCATCCGCTGGTAGATATTTTCAGTACCGTCATGCCGCAGACCAACCTGTATCTCACCGGCTTTGTATGGTCGGATTTTGACGGGAGAGAGTGGTCCGGCAGAAAGGATACTTCTCAGGCTGATATGCGAATAGACGCTTTGGAGACCAGATATGCGGTGCTTTTGAGCAATCTGGAGCAGGAGGATATCATCCGTTCCGCCACGGTCAATGTCCGCTATCAGTATTTTCACAGTGATGCACCTTTTCTGCCTCTGAAATATCTGGGAAGAGTGGAACTTCATAATGCCACCGGTTCCGATCAGGATAAACTGGGCTATAACACCAGCTATGAAGTCACCTATCAGCAGGTAAACTTAGGTCTGGGAGAGTTGTATACGTATCTGGAAAATTTGCCGGCAGATGATGAAAAGGTCTGGAATCAGGTGAATTATTACCAGAGAAAGTCCGGCGCCATCTATGACTTTGAAGAACTGCTGTCCTACAGGCAACAGGTTCGGGAGGAGTACGGAAAACAGGTGGTATTGTCCCAACCGGTGCAGTCCTGGCTGGATACATTGTTTGAGGAAAACAAGTATTTTCAGGGAGAGGAACTGACAGACCTTCGCAAGCTCCTTCTGATCGAAAGTGCTTTGGCGGGTTTCCGATATGTAAAACCTGCGGAGGAGATTCCGGAAACGGTCACCGATGAAACTGCATTCTTAGAATATCTGTTGTTAGAAAAGCAGGAAGGCTATTGCACCCATTTTGCCACTTCCTTTGTGTTACTGGCCAGAAGTATGGGATATCCTGCCAGACTTTGTCAGGGCTTCCTAGCCCCCACGAAGGAGGAACGAGAGATCCATCTCTACGCAGATGATGCACATGCCTGGCCGGAAGTATATTTTGAGGGCTTCGGCTGGGTGCCCTTTGAACCCACACCGGGCTACGGGATTTACCGATATACCCCCTGGGATCGGATCGTAAAACAGAATCAGGATGAGATCGACTGGTCTGCTTTTGAAAAGTACAGAGAAGATAAGAAACATCATCAGGAAGGCCCCTCCGATCCCCAGACGCCGCTGACACAGCAGGAGCAGAGGAAGGCGGAGATCCTGGATTTCCTGATACTTTTGGGCAAGATCGCCGTGGGTGTAGCCATCATCCTGGTGGTCAGCCTGTTGTCCCTGATCCTGTTTATGGTGATCTCCGCAAAGAGAATCGGCAAACGTCCGCCTGCGGAACAACTGCTGTGGTACGGCAAACAAAATGACACATTGCTTGCAAGGATCGATATGGAAAGAGACCCTTCCGAGACCTTGGAGGAATTTGCACGCAGACTGAAACAGGAAAAACTTCCCGGCGGCGAGACCCTTGGGATGCTGGAGCAGATCCTGTATCGCGAGGAGGAAGGATCTATCGCCATGGTGATCCAGGCAGATCAGGAGAATGCAAGGGTGCTAGAGAGCGTAGAAGAGGCGGAAGGAAAGAACCTCTACCTGCGCCTGTACCGTCTGTACAGAAAATTCTTATAAAGAAACGCAAAAAAACCCGGTACCAAAGCGTACCGGGTTTTTCTATACCTTTAGTTGTTGCTTGTCTCCAGACCAAGGATGATGCCGCCGCCTTCGCCGTAGTAACTGCAAAGACCGTGAGCGGGATAGACATGAGGCTCAGCATCGGGGAAGGCTGCCTTGATCTCTTCTACCAGGGCATTTGCCAGGGGAAGGGCCTCGATCTGACAGATATTCATCCTGCCGCCCTTATAGCCGATGGCCTCCAGTTCGGAGATCAGCTTCTTGTTGGCACTCTTGTCACCGCGACACTTGTACATGGGCTGGATGGTTCCTTCCGGACTTGCGGTACCAAGGATTCGGATGTTCAGCATACCTACGGCACTTGCCACTACCTTGCTGACGCGGCCGTTCTGTGCGAAATTATGAAGAGACTGGAAGGAGAACAGCAGTCTTGTGGAATGGATGTAGTCCTGGATCTGAGAGGAGATCTCATCGAAAGACTTGCCGGCGTTTCTCCACTCGATCACCTTTTCCACGGTGAGACGCATCTCAGGACCGGTGGACAAGGTATCGATCACGCAGACCTTGGCGTCGGGGTGTTTCTCCAGATAAATGTCCCTTGCGTTGCAAGCGCTGTTGTAGGCACCGGAGATCAGGCTGGTCAAAGTGATGCAGTAGATCTCATCGCCGCCTTCGAAAGCTTCCAGCCAACTTTCGGTGGAAGGGCAGGAAGTATAAGAACGATCCTTATAGTTTTTCAGGTACATCAGCATGTCATGGACATCCAGAGAGGAATCGTCCACAAAGTCACGCTCGTCAGTATATATTTTCAGAGGTACGATCTCCAGGTTGATGCTCTTGTCCGGGGACATATCGGCGGAAGAATCGGTTACGAATTTTACCATAAAATTATCTCCTGTGATTCAATGTAGTTTTCAATACTATGTGATATTGTATCTTATGACTGAGTGTGTTACAATTTACAAAAGACGCGGATTTGTTCAAACAAGAGAGGACGAAAGATGAAAGTAACCAGACAGACCAATCAGAAATCGGAGTTTACCAGAATGTGCATCGGCGAGGCAGTGATCGCCCTGCTGAAGCAGACTCCTTTTGAGAAACTGAAAGTATCCGATATCGTGAAGAAAGCAGGGGTGTCCCGCACCACCTTCTATCTATATTATGATTCGCCCTATGCAGTTCTGACGGATTATCTCAATATTCTGGTAGCCCATTATATGCCGGAGGGTGATGACTTCAAACAGACACAGTTTTTCACCTACGAACATATTCTGTACTCTTTGCAGTATTTTGATGCCTACAGGGATTTCTTTTTGACGCTGGCGGAGCACAAACTGCATTCCGTGATGTTAGACGGTGTGAATCAGTTCATGTTCCGTTATATCAGCACCACCAGAAGACTTTCCGTCTATATGCTGACTTCCTATGCGGGAGGACTTTTGAATACCTTCCTTAAGTGGGAGCAGGACGGCAGAAAGGATTCCGCCGAAGAGATCGCCCGGACCATCTTCGAAATGTATGGGCAGGATGACAAGAAATAACAGTTGCATTTTCCGGGATGTTTGTTATAATAACTTTCGTAAATAAGAAGAATTCTTCAGGGTTGGGTGCAATTCCCTACTGGCGGTACAGTCCGCGACCCGAAACTTTCTTAAGTTTCGGCTGACTCGGTGCAACTCCGGGACCAACAGTAAAGTCTGGATGAAAGAAGAAGCTGTTCGTGTATTTGGCATGCGTAGCCCTGAGTCTATCTATGGATTCAGGGCTTTTTGTATACAAAGGAGCGAATGCGTGAAGAATTTTCCTTAGTAACAACAGTGAGGGCAAAGCCCTTTCACAAGAAACGGAGGAAAAGAAAATGAGTAAATTACTCGAAACCGCGGCAGGAAATGTCGCATTTGTACTTAGCTTTTTAGCTGTTATCGTTTGTATCTTTCTGGTGGCTTTCGGACTGGAAAAGCTGGCTCAGAAGAAGACCGGTGTTGTCGAGAAGGTGTTCAGCACCCGTAAGATGGCTGTCATCGGTATGTTCTCCGCACTGTCCGCAGTGCTGATGCTCTTCGAGATCCCCCTGTTCTTCGCACCCCCCTTCTACAAACTGGACTTCAGTGAACTGCCTATTCTGGTAGGTACCTTTGCTTTCGGCCCTGCAGCAGGCGTTATGATGGAGTTCATCAAGATCCTGTTGAAGCTGGTGATGAAGGGAACTTCCACTGCATTTGTTGGAGAACTGGCAAACTTCGCAGTAGGCTGCAGCCTGATCCTTCCCGCATCTGTTATCTATTCTTTCAAGAAGAATAAGAAGACCGCCATCGTTGCCTGTGTCATCGGTACTCTGGTGATCACCGTATTCGGTACCGCCTTCAATGCAGTTTACCTGCTTCCCGCATTTGCAAAATTGTTCCATATGCCTGTAGATGCACTGATCGCCATGGGAACCGAAGCAAACTCCCTGGTGAAGGAAGGCAGCATCGTAAGCTTTGTAGTAGCATGTGTTGCACCTCTTAATCTGATCAAGGGTACTGCAGTTTCCGTAGTGACCTTGCTGGTTTACAAGCCTTTGAGCCCTATCCTGAAGGGAACTTCCAATAAGAAGAAAGATAAATAAAGAGCATAAGAAAAGCCCGGAGCTGAGAGATCAGTTCCGGGCTTATTTATTTTGTTTTGTCGTTTAGTCCATATCCTCGAAGGCTTCCAGACCGGTCTTGGCTTCTACTTTGCTGTCGCCGTGACGAACGAAGAGCATGGTCACGAAGCTGCAGGCTACGAAGAACGCGGAGTAGGGGAAGAGAATACGGTAATCAATGGTTCGCATCAGGGTACCTGCCAGGATGGGGGTGACTACCTGAGCTGCCATGGATGCGGTGTAGTAGTAACCGGTGTACTTACCGATGTCAGAACCTTTACACATCTCAACTACCATGGGAAGGCTGTTGACATTGATGGAAGCCCATGCCAGACCTACCAGTGCAAACAATACGTACATGATAGCGGTGATGGAGCTTGCGTTGATGGTCAGAACGAATGCCATAAAGAAGCAGAAGGCAAGTAATGCGACGCCGCCCATGATGGTCTTCTTACGGCCGATCTTGCTGGCCAGAATACCGATGGGGATATAGGAAATGATAGCACCTGCGGTAGCAACCAGCAGACAGGTGGAAGCGCCGCCTAAGCCCTGTCCCATGACCTGACTGACATAAGTGGTGAACCAGGTGGTGACACCGTTATAACCGATGAACCACAGCGCGATGGAGGCAAGCAGGAAAGCACCGGAACGCATAACTGCGGGAGGAAGCTTTTCTTTTCCGGAGCCGTCGTCCTCGGCAAGATTCCATTCGGGATGTTCCGCTTCCATCTCCTGATTCTTCTTCACCAGAGCGGGCTCTTTCAGGAAGAGGAAGAGGATGGCTACGGATACGAACATGATGGCACTTACCACCATGAACAGGGGCTGATAATTGACATGCGCCATACCCTGGGTCTTGGAGTTGGGATAAAGCACCGCAGCCACACCCAGATAAATGATTCCGCCTACGGCACCCATCAGGTTGATGATGGCGTTGGCCTTGGAACGCAGGGGCTTGGGAGTGACATCAGGCATCAGTGCCACCGCAGGAGAACGATAGGTTCCCATGGCGATCAGCAGCAGACCCAGTACGATGACGAAGGATACGGATTTGAAGGGAGAAGCACTTGCCGCATAGGCATTGTCCAAAAGCGGCAGAATGTTCACCAGGATCACGGCACATCCGGTACCGAAGAGAATGAAAGGCATTCGCTTACCGATCCTGGAATTTGCCTTGTCCGAAATGCTGCCGAATAAAGGAAGCAGGAACAGGGCCAGGATATTGTCCGCCGCCATGATGGCACCGGAAATGGTCTCATTCATGTGGAAGGTGTTGGTCAGGATCAAAGGCACGATATTGTCGTACATCTGCCAAAAAGAGCAGATGGACAGGAATGCCAGACCTACCAGAAAAGTTTGTTTGTTATTCAGTTTCATGAGGAACCTCCTTAATAAACATCACTGTGTCCATTTTACAGTATTTTCCACCATGAAACAATCTATTTCGATCAAAATCGGGAAGGACATCAAGATAAATTGACGGCAAATTCGTTCCGATGTAAAATAAGATCAGATTACTATGTTTTTTGATGAAAGGCAGTATTATGAAAAAGAGAAATATATTGTTTCTGGCAGCGCTTCCTTTTCTACTGGTAGCGCCCGGAAGAGCCACCGAGGAGAAGACGGCACCCTTTATGGGACGCAATTTTGCCCATCGCGGACTGCACAAACAGGATCAGACCATCCCGGAGAATTCCATGAGGGCATTTGGCCTTGCGGCGGAAAAAGGATACGGTATCGAACTGGATGTACAGCTCACCAAGGACGGTCAGGTAGTGGTATTCCACGATGATACCCTGGAGCGTATGTGCGGTGTCAATGCCAGAGTGGACGAGTTCACCTTCGCAGATCTGCAGAACCTGAAGCTGGCAGGTAGTTCGGAAGATAAGATCCCTTTGTTTTCCGATGTGCTGGTACTGGTGAACGGTCGCAGCCCCATGATCGTGGAACTGAAGAGCGGTCCCCGCAAGGAGGAGCTCTGCGAGAAGACATTGAAGCTTCTGGAAAGCTACAAGGGAGATACCTGTGTGGAGAGCTTTGATCCCTCCATCGTCACCTGGTTTCGCTTCCATGCACCTAAGATGCTTCGCGGTCAGTTGACCATGAATCCGGAGAGTTACAGCAAACTGTCCCTGATCTGGCAGCAGGTCCTGGGCAACAGCCTTGCAAATATTATGGCCAGACCTCAGTTTATTGCACATCAGATCTCCGAGAAAGCACCCCTTACAAAACTTTCCGAGAAGATGGGAGCCATGCGTATCTGCTGGACCTCCCACGATCCTTCCAATGAGGAAGGTAACGATGCCGTTATTTTTGAATACTATGAGCCAAAGCCCAAATACAGGTAAGCCCTGTATTTAGAAAGGGAGGACTTATGCATATTACCAATCTAGAGATGACCCAGGCCATCGTGGAAATATTCAGTGCCTTTGCCTGCCTGATGTTTCTGGTGATCATTATGATGAACCGACCGAAGCGTAAGAGTATGCAGCTGATCTGCTGCATGTTCGGTGTGGTGGCTGTTCTCTTTGCAGCGGAAGGCTGCGCCTATATTTTCAGAGGGAACACAGATACCCTCAGCGTGATCATGACCAGGGTGACAAATTTCCTGGTTTTTCTGTCGAACATCGTGCTTGCGGAGATGTTTGTGGCTTACGTGAGCCTGTTATTGCGGGAGAACGAAGCCAAGCCATCCATCGTCCATAGGCGGGTGGCACAGATCTGTGCAGCGGCTTCCACAGCCATTCTGGTACTGAATCTGTTCACAAAATGGATGTACAGTTTCGATGCCGAAAACTATTATCACAGAGGCAATCTGTGGTATATCTATACCGCCATCAATATCTTCTGTATTTTTGTGGGTGTGTATGAGGGCGTGAGATACAGAGCAGCGCTGGGACGCGCCGTTCTGTATTCCATCATTTCCTATGGATTTATTCCGATCCTTGCGATTCTTTGTCAGTCCTTCCTCCAGGGATTTTCCATCACCAACCTGGGCGTGCTGCTCAGTTTGATACTGGTGCTTGCTTCCTATCTGTTGGACTGGAGCAAGAGTGAATATGAGGAGAATGAAGTCGTAGAGAAGGAGAGAAAGATATTCCAGCTGTTTACCATGCTTATCCTCATGGTGATCGTTATGAGCATCTCCATTCTTTCCTGCGTCCTGTCCATCAAAAAGATGTCCACGGACAGCTCCGAGAGCGATAGCCGTATCGTGGCCCATGTGGTATCCGAGGCGGTGGAGAAAGCATTGCTTCGTCCCATTACCGTGTCTGAGACCATGGCCAATGACCAGGGACTTCGAGATCTCTTAAAGGAGAGCGGTGAGGTCTCTGCGGAGAGCGTGGAAGAGCGCATGGCACAGTATATGAATTCCATCAAGGAAGGCATGAATTACAAGATGGCCTTTGCCCTGAGTGAGAAAGCACAAGCTTACTATACTTACAACGGTATCAGCAAATATGTGGATTTCTCTCCGGATTCCCACGATGTGTGGTATACCGAATTCGTAGAGTATATTGAAGAAAACGATCGTCGTTATAAGCTGAATGTGGACACTGACGAGGACAACGGAAAGACCTTGTCCGTATTCGTGAATATGCGTATCGATGACGAGAACGGCAATATTCTGGGTGCCTGCGGTGTAGGCGTTGAGATGGATGAACTGCAGGAGATCCTGGAGTATTACGAGAAAGAGTACAACATCAAGATCGACCTGGTAGATGCGGACGGTCTGGCGCAGATCGACTCCGACAGAGAGCGGATCGAGAGTGCCTATCTGGAGAGCAAGTACCTGACAGGCCTGGGACCGGGCGGAGAAGAGTTTTCCTATGAGAATCTGGAACACTCCAGCCGTCTGACCAGATATATGGAGACCCTGGACTGGTATCTTGTGGTGGAGGATCTCTCCCCTGAAAAACTTAGTGTGTTTAGGATCACGCTGCCCAGCCTTTTCGCTTTCTTCGGCGGATTGGTGGTCATGGCGTTGACCTTCGCGGTGATCTCTATTCGTGAACAGAGAGCACTGAATGCGCTGGAAGCCAGAAGAAAGGCATCCCTTACAGACGAACTGACAGGTCTTTACAACCGTCGTGCTTACGAAGAAGACTGTGCGAAGATCCAGCGGGAGGGAATGCTTTCGAAATATTGCATCATTATGATGGACGTTAATGGTCTGAAGTTTGCCAATGATAATTTCGGCCATGCTGCCGGCGATGAACTGATCATCGGTTCCGCCAACTGTATGATGACTACCTTCGGCGGTCACGGCAGAGTATATCGCGTGGGCGGTGATGAATTCGTGGCCTTGATCAAGGCGAACAGAGAGAAACTGGATGAGTCGATTGTTACTTTTGCCCATGTGACTCAGAACTGGAAGGGCACATTGGTGAAGGAATTGACGATCTCTGTGGGTGCTGCGGTGTGTGAGGAACATCCGGAGATGACCTTTGACCAGGTAAAAGAGCTTGCGGATAAGCTTATGTATGAAGACAAAGACGAGTACTACAGACGTACAGGTAAAACACGTAGAAAATAAAAAGGAGAAAAGAAATGAAAAACAGAAATCTGAGATCGATCATCAGATACGGTGCAGCGGTGTTGGGCATGGCTCTGATGCTTGGCGGCTGCGGCGAGCAGGCAGTGGAGAGCAGTGCTCCCTCCTCACAGGCAGTAGAGAGTTCAACCGTGGCAGAGGACGTAGTAAAGGAACCTGCAAAGAATGCCTTTTTCGAGTCTATGGTAGGTGAGTGGGAGCTTCTTGCGGAGGTAGGCGAAGAATACGTTTATACCGTGGATGAGTCAGAATCCATCGGCAGCCTTGTCATTTATCAGGAAGGCGACAAATATCGCGCCGATTACTATCTCAGTGCTTATGAGTCAGGCACAGAGATCTACGGAGCTCCTCTGAAGGAGGAATCCGGAACTTATTTCCAGGATTATTTTAAGGCAGATAAATATGCGCTGATGGACCGTAAGAGCGAGTACGGCGGAGCTTACAGCATCAAGACCAATGACGACGGCACCTTGCTTTTGCAGTACCATCGTGACTATAGCTATACCTATGATGACGGTGAGGTGGAAGAGTACTTCTACGATGCCTACTATGTATACTCCAAGAAGGACGCACCGAACAGAGCGGAGCTGATGGATTCCTACAGATACAAGCAGACAGTGACTGTTACCAACGCTGTTGAATTGTACAATGCGATCCACAACAATACCCACATCATTCTGAAGGCCGGCACTTATAACCTGTCTACGATCCTGGATCGTTTCAAGAACAATGAGGACATCAATTACTACTACTATGACGGTGAGTATTGTGAATCCTACGGCGACAGCATTTATGTTCCTTACCTGAGAGATATTTTCATCGAAGGTGAGGAGGGCGCAGAAGTATTGATCTGCACCGAGGATCCCGGCGTAGCTCCTCTGGAGTTCTACAACTGCAACAACATTATCCTGAAGAACCTGACTGTGGGACATGAGGTAGAGCCCGGCCATTGCAGCGGAAGTGTTCTGTGTTTTGACAGTTCCTACACCATCACCATTGAGAACTGCAGACTGTACGGCAGCGGCACCTACGGCATCGAGGCATATGGTTGCAGCAATTTGGATGTGAAGGATTGCGATATCTATGAGTGTACGGAAGGACTTGTAAGTCTGCCCGGCAGCTACTATGTAGAGTTCAGCAACTGTAAGCTGCGTGACAGCTCTGAGTATTCTATGATCAATCTGCCTGACGCTTACTACGTAGATTTCAATCATTGCTCCTTTACCGGAAACAGATGCCTGTCTGAGTTCAACCCCTTCATTTATGCGGGGGATGCTTTCTGTATCTCCTTCACCGATTGTACCTTTAGGGACAATTACTACAGTGAGCTCTACGCCGGTGAAGTGATCATGACCCGCTGCGTCATCGACGACAATAAGTGATCCCGGTTCCAAAGAGAGCAAAAGAAAGAGAAAGAAACCGTCAAAGCACAATAAACACTTGAAAAAGTTATTAAAATAGAGTATTTTTATGGGTGGTGGATAACCTGGTTATCCCTAGATCGGTACAGTATGTGCCCTATGAGAGGAAATAGAAAAATGTCAAAAGCCAGTGTAGTATTAGGTTGTTTCTACGGAGACGAAGGAAAAGGTCGTACCACAGATTATCTTGCACAGTTTGCTGATGTTTCAGTACGTGCAACCGGCGGTAACAACGCAGGTCACACTATCAATGTAAACGGTGTGAAGTTTGCAATGAGATTGATCCCTTCCGGAATCCTGTCCAACAAGACCATCGCAGTCATCGGTAACGGTGTGGTTCTGAACCCCGAGGTTCTGTTGGGTGAGATCGACATGTTAAAGTCTCACGGAATCGACGTTGACAAATATTTAAAGATCAGTAACAAGGCTCATGTTATTTTCCCTTACCACAGTAATCTGGACGTAATGCTGGAGAATAAGCGTGCCAACAAGATCGGTACCACCAAGAACGGTATCGGACCTGCTTACTGTGACAAGTACGAGAGATGCGGTATCCGTATGGAGGATATGTACAAGGATAACTTCGAGGCAGTGATCAGACATCAGGTAGCTGTAAAGAACGAGCTTCTGGCAGCAGCCGGTGAGCCTACCTGCGATGCTGACGAAGTAGTAGCAAAGTACATGGACTATGCAGCACGTCTGAAGATGTATGTCTGTGATACCGTTACCCTGCTTCACAAATATCTGAAGGAAGATAAGTACATGGTAGTGGAAGGCGCTCAGGCAACTCTGCTTGACATCGACTTCGGTTCCTATCCCTTCGTTACTTCCTCCAATCCTACCATCGGCGGTATCCTGACCGGTACCGGTCTTTCCGCAAGAGATATCGGTGATGTATACGGCGTTATCAAGGCTTACTCCAGCCGTGTAGGTGAAGGACCTTATGTGACCGAGCTGAAGAATGAGATCGGTGACAGAATTCGTGACCTCGGTCATGAATACGGTACCGTAACCAAGCGTCCCAGAAGATGCGGATGGCTGGATCTGGTAACTTTGAAGTATGCTATCGACATCAACGGCGTAAACTACATCAACTTAAATCACCTTGATACCATCGGTAAGTTCTCTACCTTCAAGGCTTGTATCGCATACAACGTAAACGGTGTGGAGACCACAGACTTCTCCACCAACGAGGAGTTCCTCCGCGATGCAACTCCCGTATACAAGGAGTTCGTGGGTGACTTCGGCGATGTTTCCAAGTGCAAGACCTATGAGGAACTGCCTGAGGCAGCGAGAGTTTACATCGAGTACATCGAAGAGTATACCGGCACTAAGGTAAAGCTCATCGGTACCGGTGCAGACAGAGAGAACATGATCGTAAGAGATTAATATGAAATAATGAGGAAGCCTCCGTTTAAAAGAACGGGGGCTTTTTTACGCGCAGAGCAATCACCTTTTTACATTGCCCTGTCATTTTTTGCGAAAATATGGTATAATATTATATCTTTATGTTGGGAGTTGTGAGAGATGAGTGAAAAAGTGGTGAAAGCACGCTCGGAGGCGATTCGTTCCTTTTATCAGGAAAACGAGGCACGTATCGCAGTACTGGTGGACATTCGAAATGTCAGCAAAATATATAATCCCGGTGAAAATGAAGTCAGAGCACTGGACCATGTCAGCCTTACCATCGATGAAGGTGAGTTCGTGGCCATCATCGGACAGTCCGGCAGCGGCAAAAGTACCTTGATGAATCTTTTGGGATGTCTGGATGTGCCTACGGAGGGAGAGTATTACCTTCACGGGCAGGATGTGTTGAAACTAAGTGATGACGAGCTGTCGGACATTCGCAACCAGGAGATCGGTTTTATTTTCCAGGGCTTTAATCTGATCGCGAATCTGACTGCATTGCAGAATGTGGAGCTTCCTTTGATCTATCGAGGCGTGCCCAAAAAAGAACGAGACATTCTGGGACGGGAGGCTTTGACCAAAGTAGGGCTGAAGGACCGTATGGATCACAAGCCTTCAGAGATGAGCGGCGGTCAGCAGCAGAGAGTGGCCATTGCCAGAGCGATCGCGCAGGCACCGCCTATCATTTTGGCGGATGAACCCACCGGTAATCTGGATTCCCATTCTACCTGGGAGATCATGGATATCCTGGAGAATCTCTATCGGGAAGGCAGAACGGTTATTTTGATCACTCACAATAATGATATTGCGGAGAGGGCTCAGAGGATCATCCGTGTGAAGGATGGCCGTATCGAGCTGGATACCAAAGAATATACGAGGGAAAAGGTCACCTATCATGAAGAAAGCGTCTAAAAAGAAAAAAGTTATTATCATTATTGTTGTCGTGCTTGTGCTGGTGTTGATCAGTGGCTCGCTGTTTTGGGGTAAAAAGGGCGGTAAAGTAAAGACTGTAACAGTTACTTCTCTGGAGCAGATGGATCTGACAGAGGAGATCAGTATCACCGGCAGTGTTTCAGGTATGCAGGTGGCAAATATCTATGCACCCGCATCCGGTGTGCTGCAGGATGTGAATGTATCTGCAGGTATGGCCGTGGAAAAGGGCCAGGTTCTGGCAACCTATGATCCCGAGGCCATGGAGAAGAACCTTCGAATCGCCCAGCTGCAGTGGGAAAGGACCCAGATCTCCTATGAGAGCTCTATGGCCGGCAGCAATAAGGGCAGCAGTCAGGCAAAGGAAGCAAATACCAATCTGAAGGTCCTGGAGCAGCAGATCAAGGACAGTCAGGCGTATTTAAAAAATCTGCAGGAGGATCTGGCGGCAAAGCAGGCTGCGGCAGCCAATGAGATTACCATCAAGCTTTACAATCTGCAGAAGCAGCTGACCACCTTGACTCCGGGAACCGATGAGTATAACAGCGTGGCAGAACAGATCAGCCAGATCCAGTTACAGCAGTCTTTGATCGGAACCTCCGATGAGATCAAGAAATTGCAGACAGAGATCGCGGCAGAGCAGGAGCGACTGGCCGGTTATGAAGCATACAAGGCGAAGATGGAAGGCCAGAAGATGACCGGAGAAGGGGCTACCTTGAATGATTACAACAGACAGCAGATGGAGATCGAGAGGGAATTGGCCGAGATCTCTTACAACGAACAGCCGGCTGAGTATGAAAAGAGCAAAGAGGGTGTCAGCGCGCCCTTTGCAGGTGTTGTCAGAAACTGTATGATCATTCCCGGCAGCAGTGTAGCTTCCGGCATGCAGATGATGACCATAGAGAGTATCGAGCAGCTGAAGATCACCGGTGAGGCCGGCAAGAAGGCAATGGAGAAACTGGCCTTGGGTCAGGAGGTAGTTGCCACCATCAACGGCAAGCAGTATGAAGGCTATGTCAGCAGGATCAATCAGATGATGGAGATGAGTGTCTCCGGAAACAGCGTCGTAGGTTTCGAAGTGCAGTTGACCGAATCGGACGATCGCATCATTCTGGGTATGGATGCCAAGATGAAGATCCATACAGGGAAGAGCGAAGGAGCCAGTGTCCTGCCTGCCCGTGCCATCGGTACAGACAAAGAGGGCGACTTTGTGTACGTGGTAAATAACGGTGTCATCGGCAAGAAGCATATCACCTGCGGTATCGCAGCGGATAGTTATGTGGAAGTGCTGGAAGGACTGGATGCGAAGGATCAGGTGGTGCTTTCCTACACCGGAGATCTGGAAGTGGGAACGGAAGTTGAGGTAACAAGGTAAGAGATGACGCAAGCCTGGGAATATATTAAAATCGCTTTGATGAATATCAAAAGCAATAAAGGCCGCTCTGCCCTCACCATGTTGGGTATCATTATCGGTATCGCCTCAGTGATCCTGATCATTACCACCGGCAACGGTATCAAATACAGTGTCAATGATGAATTAAGCAGTATCGTGGGCAAGGAGATCGCTATCAATTCCTACGGTGGCAGGAATGAGGACGGAAACTATGTAGAGTTCACCCGCGAGGATCTGGAGGATATCAAGGCTAACGTAAATCATGTGGAGTATGCATACGGCGGAAAAACAGTTTCTGATAAGATCGAAAACAGAAAAGGTCTGTTCACCGCGCTTATCTTTTTTGAGGGTATGGATGAACTTCAGGTGAAATCCCAGCCGATCTACAGAGGCAGAGAATTTACGGAGACGGAATACAGTCAGAATTCCGAAGTCTGCATCATAGAGGAAAAGAGTGCAAGGCGCCTGTTCGGAACCACGGATGTGGTGGGGGTCACCTTGGATCTGGCGATCTACAATACCCCTGTCTCTCTGGAAATTGTAGGTGTCAGAAAAGCGCAAGAAACGGCCTTTGCCATGTTTGAATTGTATGAGGATAATTCCAGAGTGGAACTGGAGGTACCTGATACTATATACGATGCATTGACGGGGGAAGAAATGACCTACCGTTATATTTATCTGCGGTATGACGCGGAAGGCGAGGGCGATGTGGTTGCCGCGGAGGCCCTGGCCAGACTGGAAGCAAAATACAACTGCCGAGGCAAGCAGATTCTGGAGGTAGAGAACTTCCTAGGTGAGATGGACGAGGCCATCAAGATCATGGATTATGTCACCATCTTTGTGGTGCTGGTGGCATCGATCTCGCTGCTGGTAGGCGGTATCGGCGTTATGAATATCATGCTGGTATCCGTTACGGAGCGAACCCGGGAGATCGGTATCAGAAAGTCTCTTGGAGCGAGAACATCTTCGATCCTGTTACAGTTTCTGTCGGAGTCAGCCATCATTACGCTGTTGGGCGGTATCATCGGTATTGCGCTGGGTATCGGCGGCGCCTACCTGGTATGTGCTATCGTGGGATTCACAGCCAAGGTCAGCATTGCTTCCGTGCTGGGAGCCAGTGCCTTTTCGGCAGGAGTAGGACTGTTTTTCGGCATCTATCCCGCCAGAAAGGCAGCGATGATGAGCCCCATCGAGGCACTTCGTCATGAGTAGAAAGAAAAGACAAGATATGGTTTGTCTTTGACAAGAACTGAATTGCTTTCCTCCCTGAGGATTTTATAATGAAATCAGAGGCAAAAAAAGCCGATCAAGGAGGGTTAAATATGCAGAACAAAGTAGATGTAAAGGGATTTATTCAGGTATGTATCGTGGTGGAGGATATTGAGAAGTCACTGGACGATTGGATGGCTATGTTCAATATTAAGCCCCACCGCTAAGCGTAAAGAACGGAGGATGAGATGGCAGGAGGAGGAAGAGGATCCATGGGCCCGAGAGGGTTCCTGACCGAGGAAGAGAAGGCGAATGTGCCGAAAGTGACAAAGGAACTGTTAATTCGTATCTTGTCTTATTTGAGACCCTATTGGCTGCAGTTTCTGTTTGTATTTGCAGCGATCCTGTTGTCTGCAACGGTGGGATTGCTCCCGTCCATCATCACCGGTAAGATCGTAGACCAGGCGCTGGTGGGCAAGGACATGGCACTGTTGATCCAACTGCTGATCATGGCCTTCGGAGCCCTGGCAGTGAGCCAGGTCATCGGTGTGCTGGAGAGTTATATCAATGCCTGGATCTCCCAGCGCATCATCTTCGATATGAAGAACCAGATGTACAAGCATCTGCAGTATATGCCCCATTCCTTCTTCACCACGGAGAAGCAGGGCGATATCATTACCAGAATGAATACGGACATCAGCGGTGTCAGCTCCGTGATCAGCGGCACCCTGTCCAGTATCGTCAGCAATGTAGCTACGGTGGTCACCACTCTGGTGGCACTGTTGTCCATGAACTGGCAGCTGGCGTTAGTGGGTATGGCGATCATTCCTTTGCTGATCCTGCCTACCAGAAGCGCAGGCAAGACCCGCTGGAAACTTTTGTCCGAGAGCCAGGCAAAAAGCGACGAGATGAATCAGGTCATCAATGAGACCTTGTCCGTCAGCGGCTCCATGCTGGTGAAGATCTTCACCAGAGAAGAGAAAGAATATGAAAAGTTTGTCAAGGTCAACGAGGAAGTGACGGAGATCACCCTGAAGGAGCGCAGAAGCGGTAAATGGTTCAGCGTGGTCATGGGTATGTTCGCACAGATCGGACCGCTTCTCATCTACTTTGCGGGTGGTCTGCTGATCATCCGGGAGATCGATGCAGATCTGACGGTAGGTATGATCACCGCTACCGTAGCTTTGATCAACCGCTTATATCGTCCCGTGGAATCTCTCCTGAATCTGCAGGTGGATTTCACAAGATCACTGGCACTGTTCACCCGAATCTTCGATTACTTTGACAGAGAGAATACCATTGTCAATCCCGCCAACGGACAGAAGCCCGAGGTGGAATTGCAGCCCATCGTATATGATCATGTAGCCTTCAGCTATGATGAGACAAAGTCCTTGCTTACCGATGTGAACTTCACGGTACCCGGCGGCAAAATGTATGCTATCGTGGGTCCCTCCGGTTCCGGTAAGTCCACCGTGGTGAATCTGATTCCCAGACTTTACGATGTACTGGGCGGCAAGGTCACTATCGCCGGAGTGGATGTGAGAGACTTTGACTTAAGTTACTTAAGACAGTGCATCGGTGTGGTGACGCAGGAGTCCTATCTTTTCAACGGCACCATCCTGGATAACTTGCGTTATGCCAAGGAAGATGCCACCATGGAGGAGATCGAGGCTGCCTGTCGTGTAGCCAATATCCATGACTTCATCGTGTCCCAGCCGAAAGGATACCTCACGGAAGTAGGTAACAGAGGACTGAAATTGTCCGGCGGCGAGAAGCAGCGTATCTCCATCGCCCGGGTGATCCTGAAGGATCCCAAGATCCTGATCCTGGATGAGGCCACCAGTGCCCTGGATTCCATCTCAGAAAATGCCATTCAGGATGCTCTGGAGAATATGATGAAGGGACGTACCAGCATCGTCATCGCCCACCGTCTGTCCACCATTCTGAAAGCGGACAGGATCTTGGTGGTAAAGGGCGGCGTCATCGCAGAGCAGGGTACCCACGAGGAACTGCTTGCGTTGGGCGGAACTTATCGAGAACTTTATGAGACCCAGTTCAGACAGGCCATCGCATTTGAGAGTGCCCAGGGTAGTGCTGGACTGAACATTGAGGCCCTTTCCACGGAATATACCGTGCGCAGGATCAGTGAGGATGACATCACCGATGTGTACAGACTCTGCAAGACCAATCAGAAATATTATGAGTATATCCATGAAGTACCTACCGTGGAGAGCCTGACGGAGGTCATCAGTACCCTGCCGGATGGCGTCAATATCAGCGAGAAGTACTTTGTGGGATTCTATGAAAAAGACACACTGGTGGCTGTGATGGATCTGATCACTGCTTATCCCGAGAAGGACGATGCCTTTATCGGTTGGTTCATGGTAGCGGGAGAGCAGCAGAGAAGAGGTATCGGCAGCAGGATCTTCGCAGATGTGCGTGCTGCAATGAAGGCCCAGGGCTTTGATTACCTGTCCCTCGGCTGCGTCAGGGAAAACGAGGAGGCGAAGGCTTTCTGGAAAGCCCAGGGATTTGCTCCCACAGGCGAAGAGATCGACAACGGCGAATATGTTGTCCTGAAATACGCAAGAGATATTTAACAGATGATAGAAGGACCGTGCTTTGGAACAGAGCACGGTCTTTTTTTATTTCTTAAAATACTTTGAAATTCAAAATAAATATCTTGACAATCAAAATATTTTGATGTAATCTGTGCAATGTAGATAATTTGAGTATCAAAATATTTGAGGCTCAAAGCAAAATAATTTAACTATCGAAAGGAAATGAAAACAATGTTAGAGAAGTTGATCAGTATTATTGAGGAGCAGTTAAGTGTAGAAGGTATCGAGATCACCGAGAAGACCAGCTTTAAGGATGATCTGGATGCGGATTCCCTGGACCTTTTCGAGATGGCTATGGCGATCGAGGAAGCATTTGAGGTAGAGATCCCTTCCGAAGAGCTTGAGAAGATCACCACTGTTGGTTCCGTTATTGCATACCTGAAGGAAAAGGGCATCGAGGCATAAGATGAAAACAAGAGTAACTGAACTTCTGGGAATTGAATACCCGATCATTCAGGGCGGTATGGCCTGGGTCGCAGAGCATCAGCTGGCTGCTGCAGTCAGTAATGCAGGAGGCCTTGGTCTGATCGGTGCGGCATCCGCACCTGCCGATGTGGTCAGAGAAGAGATCCGCAAGTGCAAGGCACTGACCGATAAGCCCTTTGGCGTGAATATCATGCTGTTGAATCCCAACGCCGACGATGTAGCCAGAATCGTGGTTGAGGAAGGCGTAAAGGTGGTTACCACCGGCGCAGGCAACCCCGGCAAGTACATGGAGATGTGGAAAGCTGCCGGCGTGAAGGTCATCCCCGTAGTAGCCAGTGTGGCTATGGCTAAGATGATGGAGAGAGCAGGCGCAGACGCAGTGGTAGCGGAAGGAATGGAGAGCGGCGGACATATCGGTGTCACCACTACCTTTTCCCTGGTACCCCAGGTGGTCGACGCAGTATCGATCCCTGTCATTGCGGCAGGCGGTATCGCAGACGGCAGAGGCGTAGCTGCGGCATTTATGCTGGGCGCCGAGGCAGTTCAGATGGGTACCCGCTTTGTGGCAGCTAAGGAATCCATTGTTCACAGCAACTACAAAGAGAAGATCATCAAGGCTAAGGATATTGATTCCACCATTACCGGAACCACCACAGGACATCCTGTGCGCTGCCTGAGAAATAAGATGACCAAGGAATATCTTCGCCTGGAGAAGGAAGGGGCAGACTTTATGGAACTTGAGCAGCTGACCCTGGGTTCCCTTCGCAAGGCTGTTATTGAGGGTGATGTAGTCAACGGAACCCTGATGGCAGGTCAGATCGCAGGTCTGGTCAAGTCCGAAGATTCCTGTGAGGATATCATTCAGGAACTGGTAAGAGATGCAAGTAAGATATTAAAACTGTAAGACGAGAAGAGAGAAAGAGAATGGGTAAGATTGCTTTTGTTTTCCCCGGACAGGGAGCACAGTATGTGGGAATGGGCAGAGATTTCTATGCAGCGTTTGCTGAGAGCAGACAGATGTATGAGATCGCTTCTTCCGCGGCGGAAATGGATATCAAGGAGCTTTGCTTCGAAGAAAATGAGAGACTGAATATCACGGAATACACACAGATCGCTATGCTGGCTACAGAGATGGCGATCCTGCAGGCAGTGAAACTTAAGGGTATCCAGCCTGATGTATGTGCAGGCTTGAGCCTGGGAGAGTATGCAGCTATCGGTGCCACCGGTGTGATGGCTCCCGTGGATTGCTTCCGCGTCATCAGAAAGCGCGGAATATTCATGCAGGAGGCATATCCCGTAGGCGGTGCTATGTCAGCTGTACTGGGTTCCGATGCCGCTACCATCGAGAAGATATGTGAGGAGACGGAAGGCATCGTCTCCATCGCCAACTACAACTGTCCCGGACAGATCGTTATCACCGGTGAAAAGGATGCAGTGGAGCGTGCAGGCGAGGCTTTGAAAGCAGCCGGCGCAAAGCGTGTGATCCCCTTAAAGGTCAGCGGTCCTTTCCATTCTGCTTTGCTCGGCGACGCAGGAGAGAAACTTAGAAAGGAACTGGAGGCGGTGAATCTTTCCGCTCCTTCCGTTCCCTATATCACCAATGTAGATTGCAGTTATGTATGTGACACAGAGAGGATCGTAGATCTCTGTGCAATGCAGGTATCCCACTCCGTAAGATGGCAGCAGACCATCGAGAAGATGATCGCAGACGGCGTAGATACCTTTATCGAGATCGGACCCGGTAAGACCCTGTCCGGTTTCATCAAAAAGATCAGTAAGGATGTAACAGTCCTGAACGTGGAAAAGGTAGAAGATCTGGAGGGACTGAAATGCTTACAGGACAAGTAGCACTGGTGACGGGAAGTGCCAGAGGAATCGGCAGAGAGATCGCTGTGAAACTGGCAAGCCTCGGAGCAAGCGTCATTGTAAATTACAGCGGTTCCGAAGCAGCAGCTCTGGAGACGAAGGCGCAGATCGAGAGCCTTGGCGGAACAGCGGAATGTATGCGCTGTGATGTGTCAGACTTTGCGGCAGCAAAGGAACTGGCAGACAATATAATCAAGAAATACGGCAGACTGGATATCCTGGTCAACAATGCGGGAATCACCAAAGACGGTCTGTTGATGAAGATGAGTGAGGAAGATTTCGACAGAGTATTGGATGTGAACCTGAAGGGTGCTTTCAATATGATCCGTCATTTCAGCCGCAACTTCTTAAAGCAGAGAAGCGGCAAGATCATCAATATCTCCTCAGTCAGCGGTGTGATCGGCAATGCCGGTCAGGCGAATTATTCCGCATCCAAAGCGGGATTGATCGGACTTACCAAGAGTGTGGCCAGAGAACTGGCCAGTCGCGGCATCTGCGTCAATGCAGTTGCTCCCGGCTTTATTCAGACCGATATGACAGCCAATATGTCGGACAGTGCAAAGGAAGGATTGACAGACATGATTCCTTTGGGAAGGATCGGAGATGCAAAGGATGTAGCTGAGGCAGTAGCTTTCCTTGCAGGTGTTGGCGGCAATTATATTACCGGTCAGGTGATCTGTGTAGACGGAGGAATGGCAATATGAGTTTAGGAAGAAGAGTAGTGATCACAGGTATGGGTGCCGTAACACCCATCGGTGTAGGTGTAGAGAATTTCCGTGAAGGTCTCCTTGCTGGCAAGAAGGGCTTCGCACCTATCACAGAGTTTGACGCTAGCGAATATAAATGTAAAGTTTGTGCACCCGTGAGAGACTTCGTTCCGGAGGAGCACATGGATAAGAAAGCAGCAAGAAGAATGGAGCGTTTCTCCCAGATGGCAGTAGCCGCAGCAGGAGAGGCGATGAAGGATTCCGGCCTGGATATGGAGAAGGAAGATCCTTACATGGTAGGATGTGCAGTCAGCAGCGGCATCGGTTCTCTCCAGGCTATGGAGAGAGAGCATGCTAAACTTTTAGAAAAGGGACCCGGCAGAGTAGGTCCTTTGCTGGTACCTTTGATGATCTCCAACATGGCAGCAGGTAATGTAAGTATCGCTTATGGCCTGAAGGGCAAGAGCATCAATGTGGTGACCGCTTGTGCTTCCGGTACTCATTCTATCGGCGAAGCATTCCGTACCATTCAGTACGGTGATGCGGATGTGATGGTTGCCGGCGGCTGTGAGAGCAGTATCACCCCCATCGGTGTAGCCGGATTTGCGGCATTGAATGCACTGAGCACGCTGGAGGATCCAAAGCGTTGTTCCATTCCTTTCGACAAAGACAGAAGCGGTTTCGTCATGGGCGAAGGCGCAGGCGTTCTGGTGATGGAAGAACTGGAGCATGCAAAGAAGCGTGGCGCAAAGATCTATGCTGAGGTAGTGGGCTACGGCTCTTCCTCCGATGCATTCCATATCACTTCCCCCGCAGAGGACGGACAGGGCGCTGCCAGAGCAATGATGAATGCGGTAAGGGATGCAGGTGCCGAACTTACGGATATCACTTACATCAATGCCCACGGAACCAGCACTCACTTAAACGATCTCTTCGAGACAAGAGCCATCAAGATGGCTTTCGGCGATCATGCTAAGAATATCAAGATCAATTCCACCAAGTCTATGATCGGTCACCTTTTAGGTGCTGCCGGTGCAGTGGAGGCCATCGCCTGCGTACTGCAGCTGCAGAGTGGTTTTGTTCATGCCACCGTAGGTCTTCAGGAGACTGAGGAAGAACTGGATCTGGATTACTGCAAGGAAGCAGTACAGACCAAACTTACCTACGCACTGTCCAATTCTTTGGGCTTTGGCGGACACAACGCAAGCTTGCTGATCAAGGCATATAACGAGTAAAGGACACAGATCATGTCAGTATATACAACAAAAGAAATCATGGAAATCATCCCCCACAGACAGCCCTTCCTGCTCATCGATACCATCGAGGAGCTGGAGGAGGGCACCAGAGCCGTAGGAAAGAAGTGTGTCAGCTTCAATGAGCCTTATTTTCAGGGCCATTTCCCCGGCAACCCTGTAATGCCCGGAGTGCTGATCGTGGAAGCTCTTGCTCAGGTGGGTGCAGTGGCACTTCTGGGTCTGGAGCAGTGGAAAGGCAAGACAGCCTATTTTGCGGGAATTGACAAGGTGCGTTTCAAGCAGAAAGTAGTTCCCGGAGACGTACTGATGCTGGAGACCAGGATCATTAAGGTCAAGGGTCCCATCGGTATGGGAGAAGCTACCGCTACCGTAAACGGTAAGGTAGTCTGCAAAGCGGAGTTGACCTTCGCAGTAGGAGTGTAAATGTTGTCATGAATAGAATCGATAGAAACTGGTCACGTGAACTGCGGAAACGTTTTCCTGCCGTAGTGAAAAGTATCGGAAGTCTGAGAGGACAGAACGCAGAGGATGGCGGCACAAAAGCAGTGTCCGCAGAGCCTGCAAGCATTGTTCCTTCGGAGGTCGCATTGATCAAGTGTCCCAAGTGCGGCCGAATGGTAGATAAGAAGCGCGTGGCAAAGAGAAGATATATCTGTTACGAATGTGAAGGATATTTTCGAGTAAAGACAAGCAACCGTATCCGTATGGTTGCTGACCCCGGTACCTTCGAGGAGTGGTTTACCGATATGAAGGTAAGCAACCCTTTGAATTACGAGGGATATGAAGCGAAGCTTGCGGAGGCAAGAGAGAAGACCGGTCTGCAGGAAGGTGTGACCGTAGGTAAATGTAAGGTCTTCGGCGCAGACATCGTATTGGGTATCTGTGATTCCAGATTCCTGATGGCCAGCATGGGTCAGGTCTACGGCGAGAAGATCACCAGAGCCATCGAGCGTGCTACGAAGGAGCGCCTGCCCGTATTTCTGTTCTGCTGTTCCGGCGGAGCTCGTATGCAGGAAGGTATCGTGTCCCTGATGCAGATGGCGAAGACCAGCAGTGCCATCAAAAAGCACGGAGAAGCAGGCCTTCTGTACTGTACCATTCTCACAGATCCCACCACAGGCGGTGTCACTGCCAGCTTTGCAATGTTGGGTGATGTGATTATGGCAGAGCCCGGTGCACTGATCGGTTTTGCAGGCCCCAGAGTCATCAAGCAGACCATCGGTCAGAAATTGCCGGAAGGATTCCAGACTGCGGAATTCCTGTTGGAGCGTGGTTTCATCGACGGCATCGTCCTTCGTAAAAACTTAAAGAAGACTATTTTCTTCCTGGTGAATACCCATAACTGCGGGGGTAAGAATACCTGGTCCGATTTCAAGGAAATGGATTTCCATTTCGAACTCAGCGAGATCTTAAAGGAGCAGACTTATCTGCAGAGACCCAAGAGTGCCTGGGACAAGGTTCGGGAAGTCAGACAGGCAGGACGTCCTTCCGCATTGGATTATATGGGATATATTTTCGATCATTTTGTAGAGTCTCACGGCGACAGACTGTTTGCGGATGATGCGGCAGTGGTAGGCGGTGTGGCTTTCTTAGACGGTCAGCCTGTAACGGTCATTGCCGACGTGAAGGGCAAGAGCATGGAGGAGTGCATCAAGCGCAACTTCGGTATGCCTCTTCCGGCAGGCTATCGTACGGCTCTTCGTCCCATGAA
>JAKSRX010000120.1 GCA_024403365.1 Acetatifactor sp.
GTTATTTTACCAACTATGTAGGTTATTTCCTGGATGGTAAGCAGGGCAAATTTGCTCTGATGAATGATGAGAGAGAACATGTATATCAGATCGCCAGAGGACTCCGTCCCGGCAAGCATGAGCTCCTGTTGTTCAAGAGACAGGATTCCTGTCATAGCTTTACTTTCACCGGCTTTCTGACAGAAGAGGACTCCAAGGTATATCCCTGTGAACCCTTGCCCTCAAGAAAAATTGAGTTTTATGGTGACAGCGTAACCTGCGGTGAAGTATCAGAAGCAATTTCCTGTGTCGGCAAACCGGATCCCGAAAATCATGACGGCTTATATTCCAACAGCTATTATTCCTATTCCTGGATGACTGCCAGAAAATTAAATGCGGAAGCTCATATTATCGGTCAGGGCGGTGCAGCTTTGCTGGATAAGCTCGGCTGGTTCCATTATCCTGATTTTATCGGAATGGAATCCATCTATGACAAGATCCAGTATAATCCCGAACTGGGCGAGACGAAGCAATGGGATTTCAAGCAGTGGATCCCTCATGTTGTAGTCATCGCAATCGGTCAAAATGATGCCAATCCCGTTAATTTCATGGAAGAGGATTATGATGGACCTGCTGCTGCAACATGGAAGAGACGTTATGCAGATTTCCTGCGTAAATTGATGAGTTTATATCCTTCCGCACATATCGTATGTACCACTACGATCCTGAATCACAGTGTTGAATGGGATCATGCCATCGATGAAGTCTGTCAGTCTATGGCATCCAAAAAGGTTCATCATTTTCTGTACAGCAATAATGGCTGCGGTACTCCGGGACACATCAGAATTCCGGAAGCAGATAAGATGGCTGAGGAATTAAGCGCATTTATTAACACATTAGGAGTGGAATGGTAATGACACCTGCAATTAAGTATGAGAATGCTGTTAGCAATCAGGGAAATCTGTATCGTTTACAGCAGTTATATCAGAGAGCAAACAGAGGCGAAAAACTGACGATTGGATTTATCGGCGGATCCATCACCATGGGTTCGGTCTCCAGTACACCTGAAAAGTGTTATGCCTATCATGTATATGAATGGTGGAAGGAGACTTTCCCTGCATCCGAGTTCGTTTATGTCAATGCAGGAATCGGTGCAACCGATTCTCAGTTTGCCTGTGCCAGAGCAGAAGAAGACCTGCTTGCATATGATCCTGATTTCGTGATCATAGAGTTCTCCGTCAATGATGCAGCAAATATCCATTATTTGGAGACCTACGAAGGTATCGTTCGCAAGATCTATCGTTCCAAAACTAGTCCCGCAGTTTTGCTGGTACATAATGTTTGCTATGACAACGGTTCCAGTGCACAGCTGATCCATAGCAAGATCGCAAGATATTACCAGATTCCTTCCGTCAGCATGCAAAGTACCATATATACCGAACTTTTGATGGGCCGCATCGAGAACCGTGAGATCACACCCGATGATCTCCATCCCAATGATGTAGGTCATGCTATGGTTGCTGACGTGATCACTCATTTTCTGAAGGATGTTTGTGAAACAAAAGAATTGGAGCAGAGTGATATCAACTGGCCTGAAAAACCGTATACCAGGAATGCATATGAAAACTCCGTCAGGTATCGCAATGGAAATGCCGAACCGATTTGTATCGGTTTTGTTACGGACAATACACCGCAGAACCATATCACGGAGATCTTCCGAAACGGTTGGACCGCAAGCGAGAAAGGAGCATCTATTTCTTTTCTTGTCAAAGGTTCCTGTATAGGTGTACAATATCGCAAGACCATGCAGCTGCCTGCACCTGTTGCAGAACTGATCCTTGATGGCGACATGGAACACCCTTATCTCCTGGATGCGAATTTTGATGAGACCTGGGGTGACAAACTGGTACTTGATACCATCTTAGAACATGGTGAGAACAAAGAACATTCCGTTCTGATCCATCTTACCGAAACCCATGAGGAGGATAAACTTCCCTTTTATCTGGTATCCGTGATCGGATCCGGTGAGGAAGTGATAGAGTAACATGGAAGAAATACTTTTTTTGAACCCCGGATTCTCACATACCATCTGGGGCGGTGAAAGACTTCGAACAGAATATCATTATGAGGAACCCGGCTCAGACATCGGTGAATGCTGGGGCATCAGCGCACATCCTACTGCAGAGAGCACCGTAATAAACGGGACTTTCGCAGGAACGAAACTATCTGAACTGTGGTCTGAACACAAAGAGGTCTTTGGCTATGCACAGGGCGATGTTTTCCCTCTGCTGACCAAGATCATTGATGCGAAGGCAGATCTGAGCATTCAGGTACATCCCGATGATGTATATGCAAAAGAGCACGAAAACGGTGCTTTGGGTAAGACCGAATGTTGGTATATCCTGGATTGTCCTGTGGATGCCACTCTTGTCATCGGTCATAATGCTTCCAGCCAGGAAGAATTGAAGGATATGATCCACAACGGCAAGTGGAAGGAATTCATTCGTGAGATCCCTGTTAAGAAAGGTGATTTTATCCAGATCGATCCCGGTACCGTTCATGCGATCAAAGGAGGTATTTTACTTCTTGAGACACAGCAGAGCAGTGATATCACCTATCGTGTATATGACTACGACAGATTGCAGAACGGAAAACCCCGTCAGCTGCATATCGAGCAGAGTATTGATGTGATCACCGTTCCCGCAGCAAGTGTGGAGAACAGCATTAAAGCAGCAGCGCATCTTGCAGAGAATCATATGAATCTGCTGCATTCCTGCAAATATTATGATGTCTATCAGTTAAAGGTAAACGGTGAATTTGAAAGCCGCAAGATCGTGCCTTTCATGCTGGCTTCCGTTACGGAAGGTGAGGGAAGCATCAACGGTTCACCTGTGAAGAAAGGAGATCATATGATCTTTACAGCAGCTATGGAGACCATTTCCGTCAAAGGTCAACTGGAACTGATTTTGTCTAATTCGTAGAACATTTTTCACAAACCGTCAGTATGCATTTGCGTATTGACGGTTTTCATATTTTTTTGTAAAAATCACTGGATTTTTCAGAGTAATTGTGAGAAAATACAAAGGAATGGTAATATATGCGCATTGTGTGAAATGTGTATGTATGAGCCAACATAATTGAAAGGAGATTTCACATGATCTATTCAAAGGAAGTTGAAGAAATGTGTCCGGTAGCACAGGGCGTTAATCATGGCTGTGCTCCCATCCCTGAAGAAGCTAAATGGGTAAAAGCAAAAGAAGTTAAGGATATTTCCGGTCTGACTCATGGTATCGGCTGGTGTGCTCCTCAGCAGGGCGCTTGTAAGCTGACCCTGAACGTTAAGGAAGGTATCATCCAGGAAGCACTGGTTGAGACTATCGGATGTTCCGGTATGACTCACTCTGCAGCAATGGCAGCTGAGATCCTTCCCGGCAGAACCGTTATGGAAGCTTTGAATACTGACCTTGTTTGTGATGCTATCAACACCGCTATGAGAGAGCTGTTCCTTCAGATCGTTTACGGTCGTACCCAGAGTGCATTCTCTGAGGAAGGTCTTCCCATCGGTGCAGGCCTTGAGGACCTTGGTAAGGGTCTGAGAAGCCAGGTTGGTACTATGTATGGTACGCTGAAGAAGGGTCCTCGTTACCTTGAGATGGCTGAAGGTTATGTTACCGGTATTGCTCTGGATGCTGACAACCAGATCATCGGTTACCAGTTCGTAAGCCTTGGAAAGATGACTGACTTTATCAAGAAGGGTGATGATCCCGCTACCGCATACGAGAAGGCAAAGGGCCAGTACGGTCGTGTACAGGATGCAGTTAAGATCATCGATCCCAGAAAAGAATAAGACAGGAGGACTAGTATAATGGCTTTATTTGAATCATATGAAAGACGAATTGACAAGATCAATTCCGTATTGAACAGCTATGGCATCGCCTCCATCGAGGAAGCTGAGAAGATCACCAAAGATGCCGGACTTAATGTATACGATCAGATCAAAGGCATTCAGCCCATCTGTTTCGAGAACGCTTGCTGGGCTTACACTGTAGGTGCTGCAATCGCTATTAAGAAGGGCTGCAGAAGAGCAGCTGATGCTGCTGCAGCTATCGGTGAAGGTCTTCAGGCTTTCTGTATTCCCGGATCCGTTGCTGATACCCGTAAGGTAGGTCTTGGCCATGGTAACCTTGGTAAGATGCTGCTTGAGGAAGAGACCGAGTGTTTCTGCTTCCTGGCTGGTCACGAGTCCTTCGCTGCTGCTGAAGGTGCTATCGGTATCGCTGAGAAGGCAAACAAGGTTCGTCAGAAGCCCCTTCGTGTTATCCTGAACGGTCTTGGTAAGGATGCTGCACAGATCATTTCCCGTATCAACGGCTTTACTTTCGTAGAGACCGAGTACGATCCTTATACCAAC
>JAKSRX010000121.1 GCA_024403365.1 Acetatifactor sp.
CCGGTAATACCGCAGGTCACGCACGGCTCTCTCTCTTCGGTCACACCGGGGATCCCCCGATGGTTCATCTTCTCCAGAACAGCCTCTTTATCGGGTGCAAGTTCCAAAAGGGCTGCCATCAGCATATCGCCTGCTGCTCCCATTCCACAATCCAAATACAAAGTTCTCATAACTATTCATCCTTTCAACCACGGTCTTTACCACAAAAAAAGCATAAAATCCCTCTACTGAAGAATTTTATGCCCTCGTGTGCATCGTTTCTAATCATATCGTGTCAAAAAAAGGTAAAAGCTTCTGCTTTTTTGCGGCAGCTTCCTGCTGTCACCTGTTCAGTATACAGGACTTTAGTGCTTACGTCAACAGACACCGGAACGCAGCTTCCCTACTTCATCCACCGCCTTCTCGATCAAACCCCCGGTTGCGATCTCGCTTACACCCACCACAAAGTTTTCACAATGGTTCACCGGGATCAGGATCCTCTTAGCACTGCTTTGACCTACTGCCACAGCCATAGCCGCGGTGATCTCTCCGTACAAAGCATCCGCGATCACGATGCCGATAGGTCCGATGATCACGTCCGCCTTTCTGCTGCAGACGATCACTGCATTTTCTCCGGTAGCTGCGTTATCCGCGCCCGCCTTCAACATAGCTGATGTGGCTGCACTGTTGGTGCCGACTGCCATGATCCTCTGTTCCGGATAGCGCTTCTTGATCGCCGATACTACCTGCTTACCGATTCCGCCACCCTGGGCGTCTATAACCAAAATCTCCATGTTTTCTTCCAACCTTTCTGCCTTTTATCATACACGAACAGGTCCGAATCCGCAAGAAAAAAGCGACCTGCGGATACAGGTCGCCTTGCTATTTACAAATTAAAGTTTTGTCATTCTGTCTACAGCTTCTACCGTATCTTCGAAACGGCCGAATGCAGTCAGTCTGAAATATCCCTCGCCGCTGGGACCGAATCCTACACCGGGAGTACCTACCACATTCGCATCCTGCAGCAGTTTGTCGAAGAACTGCCAGCTGCTCAGAGAATCGGGGGTCTTCATCCAGATATAAGGGGCATTCACACCGCCGGATACGCTGAATCCGGCTGCCTGAAGATGGGTTCTGATATACTCCGCATTCTTCATATAGTAAGCTACCTGCTCCTTTACCTGACGCTGTCCTTCCTCGGAATAAACAACTTCACCTGCACGCTGAACAATATAGGGCGCACCGTCGTACTTGGTGCCATGTCTTCTTGCCCACAGAGAGTGCAGCATAACATCCTGTCTCTTCAGCTCCTTGGGAATAACGGTATAACCCAGACGCAGTCCGGTAAAGCCTGCGTTCTTGGAGAAAGAATGCAGTTCGATGGCACAGGTTCTTGCACCTTCACACTCATAGATAGAGTGAGGGATATTATCCTCGGTGATATATGCTTCGTAAGCGGCATCATAGATAATGACTGCGCCTACCTTATTGGCGTAATCTACCCACTCCTGCAGTACATCCTTGGTCACTACCGCACCGGTAGGGTTGTTGGGGAAGCACAGATAGATCAGCTCAGGAGTCTCCTTGGGAAGCTCGGGAGCAAAATTATTTTCTGCGGTACAAGGCATGTAGATCACATTGCTCCACAGACCTCTCTGCTCTTCAAATACACCGGTTCTGCCGGCCATAACATTGGTGTCAACATATACAGGGTATACGGGGTCACAGACAGCGATGCGGTTCTGCACGCCGAAGATCTCCTGAATATTACCGGAATCACTCTTTGCACCGTCAGATACAAAGATCTCATCGGGCTCGATCTGACATCCTCTTGCCTTATAGTCCTGCTCGGAAATAGTCTTTCTCAAAAACTCATATCCCAGATCGGGAGCATATCCGCGGAAGCTCTCCGCTGCACCCATCTCGTCTACTGCCACATGCAGTGCCTGGATAATAGCCGGCGCCAGGGGCTGGGTAACATCACCGATACCAAGTCGGATGATCTTTTTGTCGGGATTCGCAGCAGCGAATGCACTGACTCTCTTTCCGATCTCTGAAAAAAGATAACTGCCACGCAGTTTCAGATAGTTTTCATTTACAGTAACCAATTTATTGTCCTCCGTAATAATAATCTCTTCTCAATACCCAATTCCAATTCCTGCATACGCTACGATCACGACTTATTCATCAACAGGATCATCTGTGCCGACTCTACCATGGTTCGTCCGCAATCCATACTGTTCTTCTGGATATAGCGGAACGCCTCCGGCTCCAACATACCATTTCGATCCATTAGGACGGCTTTCGCCCTGTCGATGATCTGCTTCTCCACCGCGCTTCTCTGGGGCAACGGTTTTCGTTTTGGCCTCCGGTAGTACCCGGCCAGAGCCAGGTCCAGAGTCGCCGCCAGATCTCCCGGTCTGAAAGGAAGCATCAATTTAAACATACGGTCCGAGAACGTTTCCAAGGCTGCATCACTGGTCAATATGACCATTCGGAAATAGATCGGAAGGTAATCCGCCAGTTCTGCATAGCTCATGTCACGCAATTTCTTGGTGCAGATCACTGCTCCATAATCTCTGTCATGTACCGCTCGGAGCACTTCCGCACCCGAGGAACAGATCTCTATATCCAGAGCAAGACCGAAGTTTTGTATGGTTGCCGCGATACGATTGGAATCGTCAATTTTGGGCATTGCGATTATAATGCTGCCCATAGAAATTCCTCCTACATCTTGGCAAGATAAGTTTCAACTTCCCAGTCAGAAACCTGTTTCATATAGTCATTCCACTCCAGTTGCTTTACATCAAGATATACTTTGACAAACTCTTCTCCCAAGGTCTTGCGAAGCAGTTCATCCTGCTCCAGACAGGTGAGAGCATCCTTCAGATTGCCGGGAAGCAGTACAGCATCCTCTGCCTTTTCCGCTCCGGGTGTCAGTTTACGACGCACGCCGTCAAGGCCTGCAGCTATGCAGACCGCGATTGCCAGATAAGGGTTGGCTGCGGGATCGGGGAAACGCAATTCTACTTTTGTCTCTCCCAGGAGATTACAAAGTTTGATCATTGATTTCTCGCCGCGGGTAGCCCAATCCACCTTCTTCGGGGCGTCTTTGCCACACAATATTCTCTTATAGGAATTCACAATGGGATTGGTGATGGCACACAGTGCTCCTGCGTGCTCCATGATTCCACCCATAAAATATTTTGCATATTCAGAGATCTCTCCGTCCGCGGACTGGTCAAACAGATTCTTGCCATCCTTGCGCAGGGAAAGATTCAGATGCATGCCGGAACCGACCAGACCCGCTCTGGGCATGGGCATAAAGGTTGCGTACAGTCCAAAGCGCTTTGCAATGGAACGGATCGCAAACTTGAAAGTCATCAGGGAATCCGCTGTCTCCAGTGCCTCACCCTGGGTAAAGCTGATCTCATGCTGGCCTGCACCTTTTTCGTGATGAGAGCTTTCTACATCAAAGCCCATTTCCTCCAGGGTCAATACCATATCACGTCTGGCATTTTCGCCCAGATCCAAAGGTCCAACATCCAGATATCCTGCTTTTTCGTGATTCACGGTAGTAGGCACACCGTTCTCATCTGTATGGAACAGATAAAACTCACACTCAGGATCCACAATAAAAGTAAATCCCTCCTCAGTAGCCTGGTCCAGCACCTTCTCCAGAATGGTTCTGGGGCTTAAGTTATAGGGAGTTCCGTCCTCACGATATACGTCACAAATGAACTTACCTACCTTACTCTGCTGAGGTCTCCATGGCAGGATCACAAAAGAATCCAGATCCGGGTAGAGGTACAGATCCTCCTCGGGATCATACACTCCGTCGAAGATCGCTTCACCTTCCACAGAGAACTTACCCTCCAGTACCTTCTCGATCTGGCCTAAGGTAACCGCAATATTCTTGAGGCCACCGTAAATATCCGCAAATTGAAGACGGATAAACTCTACGTCCTCCGCCTCGATCAGATTATAAATATCTCTTTTTGTCTTCATGGTTATCTCCTCTCCTAAACCAAAACCACCACTAATTAAAGTAGAAAAGGCGCCAAACAGACCTGTTGTATAACAAGTTATATCGACGCCTTTGTCATCATAATCACGATGTATTTATTTTATTAAATGTCTCGCTAAATGTAAAGATGTTTTTGTGGGGAGCCCAAACCAACATTCATCCACTCACTCTCGAAAATCCGTCTGCTTCGCAGACCAGTGCTTCGCACTGCTGATTTTCTCGAGTTACGCTCGGTTGAAATCAAATGCTCACTTCGTTCGCGCTTGATTTCCTTCCTCGCTAGACGATGCCCTGAGCCTTCATTGCATCTGCAACCTTCAGGAAGCCTGCAATGTTTGCTCCTGCTACGT
>JAKSRX010000122.1 GCA_024403365.1 Acetatifactor sp.
CAGCACAGAAGGCCGATGGGAAGTGTGCGTCCCGGAATGATCTTTGCGAAAAGATTCTGAACGGCAGTGATGCGTGCCATGTTTCCAGAGAAAACGAAGAACACGGCGAAGGTGGCAAGCAGAGGATAATTCACATCCCTCAATGCCTTGCGATTCATGATGATCATGCCGATGGTCACGATGACAGTAGCATATTGGTAAGGCATCACACGAAGCACTGCCAGGATGGAGATCAAAAACAATGCGGAGTAAATGGCTGTCTTGGGCCCGTCAAAGGTGTAGTCGATCTGATTGGAGAGAGACATGGGCTCTCTGGGAACCAATACGCAGCAGATGATGATCAGGATCAGCGCTGTCAAAAAGGGCAGAAACATGATCTGCATAAACTCCAGGGTAGGGATCTGGAAGTAGGAATATAAGTACAGGTTCTGGGGATTGCCGAAGGGGGTGATCATACCGCCCAGGTTTGCGGCAATGTTCTGCAGGACGAAGGTGTAGGCCATGTACTTACGCTTTCCTGTGGTCTCCAGAACGAAATATCCCAGAGGCAGGAAGGTCAACAGAGCCATATCGTTTGCAAGCAGCATGGAGCCCACATAGGTGATGAAGACCACGCCTGTAATGACGTTGCGGGTATTGCTTAGCTTGCGGACGATGATCTCCGCCGCCAGCTCAAAGGTGTGGATGGCAGCAAAGCCGCAAACTACTGCCAAGGTGCAAAACAGACAAGCCAGAGTGTCCCATTTGAAGTAACCGATATATTCCTTGTCCGGATGGACGAAGAAGCAGGTGACCAGCATAGCCACTGCGGCGATGCACAGAACGGGCTGCTTCTTAAAGGCTTGAGCAATAACTTTCATAAAGGAATGTACGCTTTCTATTGATACAAATTTACCAAACTTATTATGTATTCCTTTTTGAGGAGTTTGTCAATAAGCGGCGAAAAAAAGGCCCCGATTTGGTTGCGAACAAGGGGGAATTGTTGTAGAATGAATTGATTTCATTTGAAAAAAGAAAGGACGAAACTATGAAGAGGGGTTCCAATCGTTCCATTCGGCTGACGTTGAATGCACCTGTAACGCTGGCCTTTGCGGCACTGTGTCTGGCAGCTCTATTGCTTAACGTGGTCACCGCTGGACACAGCAACAGTATGTTCTTTATCACATATCATTCTTCCCTGAAGGATCCGCTGACCTATCTGCGATTCTTCACCCATGTTCTGGGACACGGAGGCTGGCAGCATTTCATGAGCAATATGACCTACCTGCTTTTGCTGGGCCCCATTCTGGAAGAAAAGTACGGACCCAAGGTCATGCTGCAGATCATCGTGATCACCGCGCTGGTCACCAGCATCACCCATTATATTCTGTTCCCCAAGGTAGGGCTTTGCGGCGCCAGCGGCGTGGTATTTGCTTTTATTCTCCTGGCTTCCTTTACCAGTGTAAAGAGCGGCGAGATCCCCGTTACCTTTATTCTGGTGGCAGTGATCTTCCTGGGACAGCAGATCTGGGACGGAATCTTCAAGTCCGATGATATTTCCAACCTCACCCATATCCTGGGCGGTGTGGTTGGTTCCGCAGTAGGCTTTGCCTTAGCAAAGAAAAAGAGAAGGTAGATACCATGAGAAAGTTAGAGTTTAAAATGGAGCGTCCCGGACTTCTGGAGGAAGGACAGAAGATCACGGTGACAGAGGGTTTGCTTCCCAGCAACTACTATTACACCATTGATCCTTCCCTGGCCATGTCTGCCAACATTCCTTTTCGCTTCCGCCTGAAGAGCAGAGAAGGTGTTGTGACAGCGGTGGTGGAGAATTCCCGAGGATTCTATGTGACGGCTGAGTTCGACGAGCCGGAAGTGGATTATACAAAATAGTTTGAAAGGATAGGTAACACATATGTTAAAGAAGATCTCAACAGAAAAGGCACCTGCAGCCATCGGCCCTTATTCTCAGGGCATCATTTACAACGGCATGCTCTTTGCATCCGGACAGATCCCTATCAACCCTGCCACCGGTAATATCGAGGGCGAGGACATCAAGGCACAGGCTGATCTGGTATGTAAAAATATCGGCGCTCTTTTGGAGGCAGCAGGCACAAGTTATGAGAATGTCATCAAGACTTCCTGCTTCCTGGCAGATATGGCTGATTTCGCAGCATTCAATGAGGTGTATGCTTCTTACTTCACCGGAAAGCCTGCAAGAAGTTGTGTGGCTGTAAAGACTCTTCCCAAGAACGTACTTTGCGAAGTAGAAGTGATCGCAGCGGTAGAGTAGGGAGAAACTATGACAAAAGACAATATTGTGTTGATCGGTATGCCCGGCGCAGGCAAAAGTACGGTAGGCGTGGTACTTGCCAAGAAACTGGGATATCGATTTGTGGATTCCGATCTGGTGATCCAGGATCGATATGGTAAACTTCTGCACGAGCTCATCGAGGAGAACGGCGTGGAAGGATTCTGGAAGATCGAGAATGATGTGAATGAATCTCTGGATCTGCATAAGAGCATCATTGCCACCGGCGGCAGTGCCATCTATGGTACCGGCGCTATGGAGCATCTGCGACAGATCGGTACCGTGGTCTATCTGAAACTGTCCCTGGAGGATATTGAGGAGCGACTGGGTGATCTGAATGCCAGAGGTGTGACGCTTCGTCCCGGACAGACCCTGGAAGATCTGTATGAGGAGAGAATTCCTCTTTACGAAAAGTATGCCCATGTGGTGGTAGATTGCAGCGGCAAAATGCTTCGTGAGGTCGTAGCACAGATATCGATGCAGCTGGAATAGGAGGCAAAGGTTTATGAGTAAACAGACGAGACATTGCTTTCTGCTTCTGCTGGCGGCCTTTATCTGGGGCCTGGCTTTTGTGTCTCAGAGCAAAGGCATGGATTACATGGGTCCTCTGACCTTTAACGGTGTCAGATCTCTGATCGGTGCTTTCGTACTGACGATCTATCTCTGCATCAAGCGCAAGGCGGAAGGGGAAAAGGTTCGCAAGTTGGACTGGCCCCTCACCATCAAGGCCGGAGTGCTTTGCGGGCTGGCGCTGACTACAGCCAGTGCTTTGCAGCAGTACGGTATCATGACTACCACTGTAGGCAAGGCCGGCTTTATCACGACTTTGTACATTATTTTTGTGCCTATCGCAGGTATTTTCTTCCGTAAGAAAGTGCCCGGCGTGGTATGGCTTGGGGCTGTGATGGCAGCAGTGGGTATGTACCTTCTGTGCATGACAGAGAGCCTTCGATTGGGCACAGGCGATATTCTGATCTTTTTGTGTGCCATCGTATTTACCGCACATATTCTGCTGGTAGATAAGTATGCCCCTCAGACCGACGGTGTGGTGATCTCCTGTATTCAGTTCACGGTCTGCGGCATCATCTGTACCGGCGGAGCACTCTTGTTTGAACATCCTACCTTCGGACAATTGGCAGGAGGCATCGGCAGCCTTCTGTATGCCGGTGTGTTGAGCTGCGGTGTGGCCTATACCCTGCAGATCGTGGGACAGGACGGAGTCAATCCTACAGTCGCAGCAGTGCTTTTGAGTCTGGAGAGCGTGTTTGCTACCATCGCAGGCTGGGTCTGCTACAAGATCGGTTTCCTGACCACGGACCAGACTATGACCGCCAGACAGGTGGCAGGTTGTGCCATCGTATTTGCGGCAGTGATCCTGGTTCAGCTCCCTGCGAAGTGGTTTGAGAGAAAGAAAAAAGAAGTATAAGAATCTATGTTTTTGCAGAAACTATGGAAAAGTCGCGGCAGTGTCTGCGGTGAAAAGGAGTATGCAAAAATGGAGTATATCAATGCTTTCTGGGTAGGCGGACTGATCTGTGCCCTGGTGCAACTATTGATGGAGAGAACGAAGATGATGCCCGGACGTATCATGGTCCTGTTGGTGGTCAGTGGTGTGGTCTTAAGTTTCTTCGGATGCTTTGATCCCATGCAGGAATATGCAGGGGCAGGGGTGACGGTGCCGCTGTTGGGATTCGGAAATGTACTGATGAAGGGTGTGAGAGAAGCGTTGGAGGAACAGGGATTCCTGGGACTCTTTGCGGGAGGCTTCAAAGCCGGTGCCATCGGAACTTCGGCGGCTTTGATCTTCGGCTATCTTGCCAGCCTGGTATGTAGATCAAAAATGCGTAAATAAAAAGCTGCCTGCGGGCAGCTTTTTTATTGTTCTTCGAATTCGATTCCTTTTAAGGTCAAATATTTCTGCAGTGCTTTGTCCCAGATGATATCAGGCTCCTTGGAGAGCAGGAAGGTATTCAGTGCCGTTCCTGTGGTCAGAGTTGCACCGGTGCCGTCGACGCGGATGGTCAACA